>JAEZMP010000399.1 GCA_023442215.1 Pseudomonadota bacterium | reverse complement strand
CCTGGATGGCGCCGACCATCATGTCGTCGTTGTGGGCATAGACCGCGCAGATATCCTTGCCGCCGCCTTCGGCCTTGATGAAGCTCTCCATCACCTCCTTGCCCTTGGCACGGGTGAAGTCGCCTGTCTGGCTGCGCACGACTTTCACGTTGGAATGGCCGGCGATCGCGTCCTCGAAGCCCTTCTTGCGGTTGGTGGCGACGCTGGCGCCCACCGTGCCCTGGAGTTCGACCACGTTGCAGGGCTTGCCGTTCAGCGTCTGGACGAGCCAGTCGCCGGCGACCTTGCCTTCATGCACGCTGTCGGAGGTGACGGCGGTCAGGTAGAGGTCCTTGCCCGACGGGTCGATATCGCGGTCGAGCAGGATGACCGGGATCTCGGCTTCCTTGGCTTCCTTCAGCACCGTGTCCCAGCCGGTGGAAACGACGGGAGCGAGGAAGATCGCGTCGACGCCCTGGGCCACGAACGCGCGGATCGCCTTGATCTGGTTTTCCTGCTTCTGCTGGGCGTCGGCGATCTTGAGATTGACGCCGCGCTTCTGGGCTTCGGACTTCGAGACGGTGGTTTCCGCCGCGCGCCAGCCCGATTCCGATCCGATCTGCGAGAAGCCGACCGTCAGCTCGTCCGCCCGCACGGCGGTCGTGGACAGGGCGCAGGCCACCGCGGTCGCGAGCAAAATGGTCTTGAGACCCATAGACGTTGTTCTCCCGTGAAACTTGATCGCGCCTCTGATGAGCGCTGCTTGACGGCGCCGTTATGCCATATCGGTCTCCGCTTTAATAGTCATACTGTTTGACTTTTTGTGCGAGGGCGCGACGACGGCCCCATCGACCATTGCCTCCCTGCTCAGCCGCGCCGGTTCGCCCCATCGACGTCCGGTCAGGAATGGGTGGCGGGATGCAAGCAAGGTGGACGGCGGGACGGGCTCGCACGGCGGATGCGCGAAAGGGAGGATCGGCGGAAGAGCGTTGCTGGCGCAGCCGGCGCCGACCGGGGAGCCTCGCCGCGTGGCAGGCTTCTCCGCTGCAACCAACGGTGAAGGAAATCCGCTTTTTCTTTCTAATTGTTTCAGATGGTCACTTTATCATGACGATTAATTAACTCGGATTTTCGGGCGGATTGCGCCATAAATCTGTCCATGATAGTCAAGCGCACAGATGAGCAGGCGTCGATTGTTTGCCGCCACCTCAGCACACCGGCACCTCAGAACGGAGGCGCCGGGCGCAGGTCGGAATTCATCGCGTATGCGGCGGGGGCGTCGCATAGGAGATGTGATCGTGCAGACCAACGAACGCTCGGCCATGGCGACGTTTCGCCTATGGCCATCCGGCGTGACGGCCCCTCGGCTGCGTATCGCGGGCGTCTTGCCGGGGCGTGGGCGCCACAGCCCGCATGACTGCTGAGAACGGCCCCCTGTTTCCGCGGGAGCGTCCGACCCCTTCGAAGGGCATCGGCTGCGAGCGGATGACGGGCCGTTTTCCTTTTCGAACGAGACAAGGCCGGCGCGGCCGACAAGTCGTCCCTCGTGACGATGCGGACCGCGTTCGCCCCGGAGCGTGTTCGACCGGACAGGAACGTCCGCTCGACGGAATGCCGCTCAGGCTCCGGCCATCGTCTCCGTCGCGTGAGTTCTATCCCTCAGGGTGATGTCTGATCATGAAGAACAATGACGATGCCGTTCCCGGTTCGGAGAATAGCAACGATGCGCTGTCTTCCGATATTCTGAAGTCCATCGTGGGCGGCGCTCGCCCCGGTGAAAACGCGCATGTCGACGGCGAGACCGCCATCGGCCTGACCGCCGGCGCGGAAGCCGCCAAGCTCGCCGAGAATGACGCCGTGAAGGCGGGCGAGGCCAAGGGCGCCGGCGCGGAGAAATCCACCGTCGACGTCCTCAAGGCCGACACCCGCGTCGGCGAGGGCGGCGCGTTCACGTCCAAGCTGACGCTGTCCGCGGCGCAGTTCGACCCGAACAGCAAGCAGCTCCTGCAAAAGACGGCGGACGTCTCGATTTCCGGCGTGAAAGGCCATCCCGACGGCGTCAAGGTCTCGGTCCAGGACCAGGCCGGCAAGACCGTCGAGCTGAGCGCCGGCGACGTCGCCCTCAAGGCCAAGGCCGGCGATGCGCTCTACCAGAAGATCTCCGACCACCTGAAGGAGCTCGACGGCAAGGGCAAGAAGAGCGATCCGAACTTCACCAAGGACATCGAGAAAGGCATGCGCGCCACCTCGGTTGAGGTCGACGCCCATCTCCAGGCCGCGAAGAGCTACACCAAGACCACCTACAAGATCGATTCCGACGGCAACGTCGAGAAGGAAACCAAGTCGACCAAGCTCGACGCGGAGAAGGCGGCTGCGGACAAGGCGAAGACCGTCGCCGAGAACACCGACAAGCACACCACGTCGTGGGATGCCCAGAAGGCCGACGCGCAGAAGGCGCAGGAGCAGAAGGCCAAGCCGCAGCAGGATCTCGACCGCGCCTACAAGGACTTGCGCGACGGCAGCCGCGCCGCGACCAGCGCCGCCGATGCGGTGAAGACGCTCGCCAAGGCGCAGGACAAGGCCGAGAACGACCACAAGGCCGCGACCGCGAACCTCAGCGCCGCCGAGGCCAAGTTCAAGAACGCCGTGGCGGACCCGAAGTCCGACCCCAGCGGCAAGGCTGGCAGCGAACTCGCCAAGGCGCAGATGGCGCATGGGGCGAGCGAGCAGAAGGTGAAGGCCACCGGCGAGGCGCTCAAGGCGGGCGAACAGAAGCTTGCCGACGCGCGGAAGGCGGTAGACGACGCCAAGGCGAAGGTGACGAGCGACGACGCTGGCAAGAAGGCGATGAAGAACGCCGATTCCGACGACGGCCGGGCGCGCTCGAACTCCGTCGATGGCGGCAAGTCGGCCAAGACCGCCGAGGGCGAGGAAGGCCGCGAGCGTTCGAAGTCGGTCGACGGCTCGGCGAAGGGCGCCGAGAAGCCGGACGAGACGCGCCCGCGCGCCAACGCCATCACCGAGAACCCGCAGAAATCCACGGTCGACAAGGCCAAGGACAAGATCAAGGAAGTCGCGGCGGAGAAGGGCTGGAAGGTCGCGGCCAAGGGCGTGGAGGCCATGCTCAACTCGGCGGCCAAGGAGAAGGCGAAGGCCGAGAACAACCTGCACGAATCCGTCATCGACGAGGTTATCGCCGGCGGCGTCTCGAAGACCGTCGATACCGACGGCAACAAGGTGCGCGAGTCCACCACCGTCGCCCAGGTCAAGATCGAGGGCGGCACGACGAGCTATTCGTCCGATCTCGGCAAGGGCGCCAGCGCCAACTGGGCGGTGCGCGCCGAGGCCGGCAAGGAGGTCAAGAACACCACCGATCTCGGCGACGGCAAGTCGCTGACGACGACCAACAAGGTGAATGCCTCGGCCTCGTTCGAGAACAAGGCCGGCGTCACGCTCACACACAATGCGCTGACGGCGGAGGCCTCGACCAAGGTCGCGGTCCACGCCGAGGCCAACAAGTCCTACGCCTACAAGAACGGCGACGTGGAGAACACGACGACCATCGGCGTCGCGGGCGATGCCTCGGCCGGCGCCAAGGCCGGTGTCCACCTCGGCTATGACGGCATCTCGGCGTCCGCCAAGGCGGTCGCGGAGGCCTCGATCAAGGCGGGCATCACCAACGAGACCAAGGTCGGCAACGTCACCATCGAGGAGAAGGCGGCCGTCTACGCGGCGGCGAAGGCGGAGGCGAAGGCCGATGCCGAGGTGGCCTTCAATCCGTTCGCCAAGGACGGCAAGGTCAAGGCCAAGGTCGGTGTTGGCGCCGAGGCGTCCGCGGGCGTGGGCGCCGAGGGCAATGTCGGCCTGAAGAGCGCCAACGGCACCGGTGTCGAGATCGGCGGCGGCGTCTATGCGGGCAAGGTCGGCGCGAAGTTCGACGGCGACGTCGAGTTCAAGGACGGCAAGCTCCAGGTCGGCTTCCAGATCGGCGCCTCGCTCGGCATCGGCGCGAGCTACAACGTCAACCTCGCGATGGATGTCGGCAAGGCGACCAAGAACGTGGCCAAGGCTTTCACCGAGATCGAGGATGTCGGCGACGCGGTGCTGTCGCCGTTCAAGGCGGTGGGCGGCTTCTTCGGCGGCCTGTTCGGCTGATGCCGCCTTCCTTCGTGCCGCGAGGCGATGAAGGACGGACGGCGCTGATATAAGGTGCGCCGGGCTCCCCGCGGCCGGACCGAGACCGGTCCGCCGCCGGAACGGGCCGAGGGGCACGTCGATTTACCGATCGGCATCGATCGAGTTTCAAAGGATCGCGTCATGAGCGACAAGAACCCCACCGCCGAGGAACTGGCCGAGGCCAAGTCCGAGGTCGAGACCAAGCTGGCCCCCGAGGTCGAGAAGCTGAGCGCGCTCGCCCATGAGAAGATCATCCGGCGCGCGCTGTCCGAAGGCTGGTCGCAGTCGCAGGCCGAGTGGATCGACCGCCTCGCCCAGGAGCCGTTCATCCAGGCCGCGATCGACGGCGCTCCCGGCGTGGAAGCGCTCGAAAGCGCCTATGACAGCGCCCGGCGCCAGCTCACCGTCGGCTATTTCGACCACGCCGTGGAGCAGGGCAAGAACCTCTATACCGCCTTCCTCACGATCATCGATCTTGAGAAGCAGCTCGCTGAGCGCCGCGGAGAGGTGCCGCCGGACTATCCGGACTCCATCCTGATGCAGGCCTGCGACGCGGTCGAACTGGCGGCCAAGCAGGGTCTTTCCAGCGAGGACCAGATCGGCGCCGGCTTCGCCGTGATCCGCGAACTCGCGGGCAAGGGCCTGAACTGAGCCCGGCTCTTCCCGGCGGAGGCGGCCTCCAGCGCCGCCCGCCGGGCCTTTGCGGTCGCGCCCCGGAACGATCGGCGCGCGCACCCGCAGGCGCCGTCCGTCCCCGTTCAATCGGAAACGTCATGTTCCTTCCTCTGGACCTGCCTCCCCGCGATCCGCCGCAACGTCCGGCCTATGTGCTCGTTCAGGCTGCCGCCGAGACCGCCTCGGTCGAGGAGCAGCTCGTCGCGCGCGCGAAAGCCGACGGCTGGTCGGACTCCCAGGCGGGCTGGATCGGCAAGCTCGGGATCGCCGAGAAGCCGGATGCCAGCGCTTCGTCGAAGGCGGACGTCGACGCAGCCTATTCGGCCGGCCGGCAGGCGCTGACGGCGGCCTATTTCGACAACGCCCTCGCCAACGGCAAGAGCCGGCTGGTGGCGTTCCTCACCGTCATCGATCTCGAGAAGCAGGTCATGGCCCGGGCGAATCTCTCGCCGCCGGACTATTCGGACGAGGCGCTGCAGAAGGCCTATGACGCCGTCGAGCTCGCCAACGAGAAGGGCCTCTCCAGCAACGAGCAGATCGAGGCCGGCTTCGAGGTGCTGCGGCTTCTCGCGGAGAAGCCCCGGTAGGCCGGAAAGGCGGCCACCGGTGGGCCGTCGCCGATCCGGGGCAAGCACTGTCGCCGGCTGTCACGGGCGGGCCGGCTTGCCGCCTGAAGGGACCATCGCTTGGGCAATACCGGATGCCTCCCAGGGATTTCAGACGTGAACGGGCTCTTTCCATGCACCTGACGGCACCGCTCCCGCCCGGTCGCCTTGCGGGCTCGCGCGCAGGTCCGCAGCCGTGGCGCCGGTGAGGGCAGGGCGGGGCCGGTCCCGCCGCGTTCCCACCATCCTGCAGATGGAGGCCGCGGAATGCGGCCCGGCCTGCCTCGCCATGGTGCTCGCCGCCCACGGACGCTGGGAGACCCTCGACGCCGTGCGCGACAGCTGCGGCGTGTCCCGCGACGGTACCTCCGCCGCCGACCTCGTCGAGGCGGCACGCCGGCGCGGCATGGAGGCCGAGGCCTACAGCCGCGATGTCGATGGCCTCGCCGCCCTCGGCCTGCCGCAGATCCTGTTCTGGGGGTTCGATCACTTCGTGGTCCTGGAAGCGGTCCGCCGCGACGGCTTCGTCATCAACGACCCCGCACACGGCCGCCGCGTCGTCGATCGCACGGAATTCGGCCGCCGCTTCACCGGGGTCACGCTGACCTTCCGGCCCGGCCCGGACTTCAGGCGCACCCGCCGGCCGCCGGGCGTCGCCCGCCGGCTCGCCACCGTGCTCGGGGGGTCGTGGGGCATGTTCGCCTGCATCGTGCTCACGAGCCTCGCGATGGTGGCGCTCGGCGTGGTGCTGCCGGGACTGACGCGTGTGTTCGTCGACGACTATCTGGTGCAGGGCAACCGCGAATGGCTGCTTCCGCTCCTCGGCGGCATCATCGCCATCGGCGCCTTCCGCTCGGTGATCGCGGCGCTCTATACCCGCGGCCTTCTGCTCGTGCAGACGAAGGTGACGGCGGTCGTCAGCGCCCGGTTCGTGTGGCGGCTGTTCCATCTGCCCTATGACTTCTTCGTCCGCCGCAGCCCGGTCGAGATCTCGGCCCGCACGCAATATGCCGGCCAGCTCGGCGGCATCGTCGCCGGCCCGTTCGCCCAGACCGCGGTGAACGTGCTGGCGGTCGCCGGCTATGTCGTCATCATGCTGCTCTACAGCGTCGCCATGACGGCCGTCTGCGTCGGCTTCGCCGCGCTGGAGCTTCTCGTCCTCAGGCTCGTCACCCGCCGGGTTCAGGACGAGGCCGTCCACCTGCAGATGGCGGCGGGGCAGGCCCATTCCGCAGCCGTCCGCGGCGCCGCCCTGCTGGAGCAGGCCCGCGTCAACGGCAGCGAGACCCAGCTTTTCAGTCACATGGTCGAGGCGGAAGTGCGCCTGATCAACTCCGAACAGAAGAGCGGCTGGACGACCCGGATGCTGATGGCGCTGCCGTTCGCCATGAGCCGGCTGACGACGCTCGCCGTGCTCGGCGTCGGCGCCCTGGTGGTGATGACGACGGAAACCACGCTCGGCACCCTGCTCGGCTTCCTGATGCTGTCCGGACTGTTTTCGAGTTCCATCGGCGCGCTGACGGGCTTCGGAACGGCGATCGGCCAGTCCACCGCCGGCATGGGCCGCCTCGGCGACGTGCTCGACCATATCGGTGCTGAGGACGACGCCGGCGATGCCGCACACGCGCCCCTGCCGCTGCCCACCGGGCGCATCGCGCTCAGGGATGTCGGTTTCTCCTATCCCCACGGCCAGCCCGTGCTGTCCGGCATCGAGCTTGCCGCCGCGCCGGGCGAGTGCATCGGCATCATGGGCGGCTCGGGCGCCGGCAAGAGCACGCTCGCCCGGCTCGTCGTCGGGCTCGCCGCGCCGACCCGCGGCACGATCCGCTTCGAGGCGAGCACCGGCGCGGACCCGTGGGTGCCGAAATGCGATGCGGTCGGCTTCGTCGATCAGGCACCATTCTTCCCGAAGGGGCCGATCCGGTCGGCCCTGACGCTCTGGGACGCCGACGAAACCGACGAGGATATCGCACGCGCGCTCGCCGACGCCGAACTTCTGGAGGCGATCGCCGGGCGGCAGGGCGGGCTCGACGGGCAGGTCGGCGAGAACGGCGTCGGCTTCAGCAGCGGCGAACGGCAGCGGCTCGCCATCGCCCGCGCGCTGGTGCACGCCCCGCGCATCCTCGTGCTCGACGATGCCACCAGCGCGCTCGACGAGGACACCGAGGCGCGCGTGCTCGAAAACCTGCGCCGCCGTGGCGCCACGCTGCTTCTGCTGACGAACCGCGCCAGCGCCCTTCAGCACATGGACCGCGTGATGGCGCTCCACGGCGGCCGGCTCTATCCGGTCGCGATGGAAGAGACCCACGCGGCCGCGCGCGCGTCGATGAGCTCGATCCTCGCGGCGGCGGAGCAGCAGCTATGACAGGGGTTCCGGAGTTCATCCCGCTGCCCGCGGGCGCACTGGCGCCGATCCCGCTTCCGGTGCCCTACACGTTGGCCGGGTCCTCCGCGGACCTCTATCTCACGCTCGCGGAGACGGATGCGAAGCGCTTCGTCGCGACCATTCCGGAGGGCGCGCTGCTGCCGGAAGCCGTGCCGGGCTTCGAGCTGTTCCTGAAGCCGCGGCTCGCGGCGGGGCTGGAACTGGGTGGCAATTCCGAGGGCGCCCTCGTCTGGATCGCGGCTCTCGCCCGGGCCGCCGCCCCCGGCGGCATCGCCGTGCCGGAGCCCGAGGACGAGGATTCGTTCGAGGAGATCAACCGCCAACTCCTCGCGGCGGTCGCGGCACGCCTCGCCGCCGAGGAACGCAGCGCCGAGACCGAGCGGTCGGCACAGGCGCAGCGCATGGACGGCGCGTTCGCCGACACCCTGAAGGGGTTCCGCCGCGTTCTCGACGGCACGTTCCACCGCCCGCCCGCCGGCAGCCGAACGC
>JAEZMP010000338.1 GCA_023442215.1 Pseudomonadota bacterium | reverse complement strand
GACACGCCCCTTGCGCGCGCCCAACGGCGAGAACCTGAAGAGACCGCCATGTCTGCCGCCTCAACGATACCCGCGTCCGGGCCGGCCCGCCCACGTCCAACCGCCCCTGTCCGCAAGGCCGTGCCGTCCTGGCGCAGCGCCCGGGTCACGCCCTACTGGCTGCTGGCGCCCGCCGTCATCGTCACCGCCGTCATCGTATTCCTGCCGATGGCGCAGGCCGTGGTGACGAGCTTCTACGATCTCGTGCTGTTCCGGCCCAACGCCAGCCGCTTCGTCGGCTTCGGCAACTACGTCAAGCTCTGGGCCGATCCGGTGTTCTGGGTGGCCTTGTGGAACACGGTGATTTGGATCGGCCTCACCGTGCCGCTGCAGATGGGCCTCGGTCTCGTCACCGCGATCCTGCTCAACCGCGAATTCCCGTGGCGGAGTCTCGCCCGCGCGCTCGTCATCATTCCCTGGGCGCTGCCGAGCGTCGTGATCGCTCTGATGTGGCGCTGGATCTACGACCCCAACACCGGCGTGCTCAACGACCTGCTGGTCTATCTCTCCGTGGTCCAGTCGGCCGTGCCATGGCTCGCCGATCCGCACGTGGCGCTCTACGCCATCATCGCGACCCTCACCTGGCAGGGGTTCCCGTTCTTCGCCGTGATGATCCTCGCCGGCCTCCAGGGCATTCCGCGCAGCCAGTACGAGGCCGCGGCGCTCGACGGCGCCTCGGCGTGGCGTCAGTTCCGCCACGTCACGCTGCCGGGCATCATGCCGGTGCTCGCCACCGCCGGGCTGCTGCGCGTCATCTGGGTGGCAAACTCGATGGACGTCATCTTCGTGATGACCGGCGGCGGCCCCGGCTACTCCACCCACACCCTGCCGCTCTACGCCTTCATCAAGGCCCGGCAGAACCTCGATTTCGGCTACGGCAGCGCGCTCGCGGTGACCTTCACGATCCTGCTCGGGGCTTTCGTCGCCGTCTATCTGGCCCGCACCATGCGCGAGGTGGAGAAATGAACCGTCCGTCCACGCTGCGCCGCATCCTCACCACCGACCTGCCGGTGGCCGCCATCGTCATCTTCGCCATGGCGCCGTTCGCCTGGATGGTGCTGACCTCGCTCACCCCGTCAGCGGAGATCGCGGCGAGCGGCGTATCGCTGTCGCCGTCGGGCTGGAGCCTCGACAACTACGCCCGGCTGTTCGAACAAACCTCGTTCCTGAAGAACATGCTCGACAGCCTGATCGTGGCGGGCGGCACCATGATCGTCGGCCTCGCGGTGGCGGTCAGCGCGGCCTACGCGTTCTCCCGCTTCCGCTTCGTCGGCCGCCGGTTCCTGATGCTGCAATTCCTGCTCATCAACATGTTCCCGGTCGTGCTGCTGATCCTGCCGCTGTTCGTGCTGATGCGACGGCTCGGGCTACTCGACACCCATTTTGCGCTGATCCTCGCCAACGCCACGGTCGCGATCCCCTTCGCGGTGTGGATGCTGACAAGTTATGTCGGCGCCATCCCGAAGCGCCTCGACGAGGCAGCGATGACCGACGGCTGCTCGCGGCTGACGACGCTGCGGCGCATCGTGCTGCCGCTGATGATGCCGGGCATCATCTCCACCGGCATCTACATCTTCATCACGGCCTGGAACGAATATCTCTACGCGCTGACGCTCGGCGGGCGGAACGTCCGCACCGTTACCGTCGCCATCCAGACCCTGATCGGCGAATACCAGATCGAATGGGGGCTGCTCGCCGCCGGCGCGGTCGTCGGCGCCCTGCCCGCCACCCTGCTCTTCCTCATCGTCCAGCGCCGGCTCATCGGCGGCCTCACCCAGGGGGCGGTGAAGGGCTGACCGCAATCGGCTCCCACCGGCCTCCTCCGGACCTGACCCAAGGACCTGTCTCATGAACCCGATCGGGTTGATCTCCATGCAATATGCGAGGCCGTTCACGGCCGAGCATTTCCCGCTCTTCGCCACCATGCGCGACCACGGCTACGACTTCGTCGAGCTGCTCGTGCCGGAAGTCGGCGAGATCGACGCCGCCGCCGCCCGCCGCGCGCTGGACGATGCCGGGCTCGGCATCGTGCTCGCCGCCCGCGTCAATCTCCAGCGCAACCTCGCCTCGGCGGATGCCGATGCGCACCGCGCCGGCATCGAATATTTGAAATACACCGTCGACCAGGCGGTCGCCCTCGGCGCAACCGTCGTCGGCGGACCGCTCACGGGCAATCCGCTGGTGTTTGCCGGCCGCCCGCCTCAGCCGGTGGAAGAAGGCGAGCGCCTCGCCCGCAAGCAGCGCTGCGTCGACGGGCTGCGCGAGGCCGGCGATTACGCCGCCAAAGCCGGCATCGTGCTTGCGGTGGAGCCGCTCAACCGCTTCGAGAGCGACGTTCTCTGCACCACGCAGCAGGGTCTCGAGCTGCTCGATGCGGTCGATCATCCGGCTGTGAAGCTGATGCTCGACACCTTCCACATGCACATGGAGGAAAGCTCGATCGCCGAGGCGATCCTGCTCGCGGGCGACCGCGTCGCCCACTTCCAGGCCAACGAGAACCACCGCGGCTTCCCGGGCACCGGCGCCACCGACTGGGTGGCGGTGTGCCGCGCCCTGCACCAGATCGGCTACACCGGCCCGATCTCCCTCGAACCGTTCCGCCGCCGCGACGACCGCTTCGGCGTGCCCTTCGCCCAGTGGCGCGCGCCGCACGAAGACGAGAGCGATCGCCTCTCGGCCAGCGTCGCCTTCATGAAGTCCCACCTCACGCTCACGGAATACCGTCGATGACCCTCAAGATCGGTTGGATCGGCTGCGGCGTCCACGCGACGCAGATGCTGCTTCCCCAGCTCGTCCGCCATGATGTGCAGATCGCGGCGCTGTGCGATATCGACGGCCGGCGTCTCGCCGATGCCGGCCGGCAGTTCGGCGTCTCGAACCTCACCAGCGATGTCGAGACGCTGCTCGCCACCCCCGGCCTCGACGCGGTGGGAATGGCCGTCGGTCCCGACCAGCACCTCGCCTTCGGCAAGAAGGCGCTGGAACGCGGCCTGCCGGTGTTCATCGAGAAGCCGCCCGCAGGCACCGCTGCCGGCGCGCGCGAACTGCTCGCGGCTTCGGAGAAGGCCGGCAAGCCCGTGCTGGTCGGCTTCATGAAGCGCTACTCCATCGGCAACCGGATGGCGGCCAACATCGTCCGTTCCGGTCGCTTCGGCGACGTGCTCGGGCTCACCGGCTACTACATGACGGCGCCCGGCTATTTTGCCGGGAACGTCGATTATACCGGCTTCTTCCTGCACCACTGCGTGCATTACATGGATCTCGTGTCGTTCCTGGTCTCGCCGGTGAAGACCCTGTCTGCGCGCAAGGTCGAGAAGACGCCCGGCCGGGTGCTGTTCCACGTCGGCTTCGAGTTCGAGTGCGGCGCCATCGGCAACATCGCGATGGGCACCATCCAGTCCCGCGGCACCCCGGTGGAGCGGATCGAACTCATGGGCGACCACCAGCGCATCGAGGTCGACGACGTCATCGAGATCCGGTGGCACCGCAACCCGCCCTTCAAGATCGACGATCCCGGGGCGACGCTCGATGACGCGGTGGACAGCCTGACGTGGAAGCCGAACTTCACTGCGGCAGCCAACGAGGATCCGAAAGGCTACCACTCGCTGCTCGCCGACGTGGTCCCGGCCCTGCGCGGCGAGACCACGCCGGCGCCGACCATCGCCGACGGCGTCGTCGCCATGGACCGGCTGGAGGCGCTGCGCCGCGAACTCGATCTCTGAGCGCGGTCCGGTCGACGGCATCGTCCCCGCCGATAGCGGATTCAAGAGCCTGAGCATAATGACCCGCACCGGCGGCCAGGGCCGCCGGTGCGTGTTTCGGGTTTAACCGCCGCGCGGCCGCGGTTCGATCTCGCAAGACGCGACGCAGCCGCGCCTGTATCTGGCGTCCATGACCGACGGAGCTCCGTCGCCTCGGCGAACTGTCGAGGTGGCGGTGGCTTCGTCTGAGCCGGAAGCCGAATAGCGATACTTTTGCTGTCGTACTTGTTGAATTACGCTCAATAAGCGCATCAGAAAGACACTGCATCCTGCGGTCATCCACATCGCATTTTTTACGGCACTACATGGATTCGGGATCTCCAGCCCTTGTGATCCCGGAACACATCGTCGCCCTTTAAAAAGATTGCGTAGGGTGAAGGCCGTACGCGCGATGTCGTTTTGGCAGAATACGGCCACCGACTGGACGTTCATCGCAGGATGGTTGACCCATGGGCGCATCTCGCAGCTCCCGCGCGGCACAGAAGGCCAAGACCCGCACCGCCCTCGTGGAGGCCGCGCGAACTTTGCTGGAAGCCGGCCGTCAGCCGACCTTGCAGGAGATCGCGGACCACGCCGGCATTTCTCGTGCCACGTCCTACCGGTACTATTCCGACGTCACCGTGCTCTACCAGGAAGCGGCGCTTTCCGGCGTCGCCAGCGGGGTCGAGGCCCTGAAGGCCGAAATCGCTATCGCGCGGCCCGAGGCGTGGGAGGAGCGCATCGAACTGCTCGTCGTGCGGATCGTCGACATGATCCTTGCCCACGAAGTCCTGTTCCGCTCCTATCTGCACACACACATGATCGGCGAGGAAAGCAAGGTTCGCGGAAAGAGGCGGCGCGACTGGCTGCGCGAATCGCTGGCCCCCGATCTCGCTTTCTTCCCGGAGGAACTCGCCGAGCGGGTGCTGCATGCCTTGTCGCTGCTGACGGGCGTCGAGACCGTGATCGTCGCACGCGACGTCTGCGATCTCGACGAAAGCGGCGCCCGCGAGCTCTGCCGTTGGACGACCCGTGCGATCCTGAAGGCGGCGCTTGAGGATGCTGGCCTGCAAGCTGGGGGTCGTCCCAAGCCGCCTGCACCCTGAGCGGGTTCGCGTTCCCCGCGCAAATCGGCGCAGTCTGCATCCGGCACTGCTCAAACCGTTGGCATGCTCAATTCCGCTCCATTAAGATCGAATCGGAGTGGGAGGGATCGTGACATGGCGGAGGGGGCAAGCACCGGGGAGAACCAGCGACCGGTCATCCTCGAGGCACGCGGCATCACCAAGCGGTTCGGTTCGCTGACCGCGAACGATTCGATCGATCTCACCATCCATCGCGGCGAGATTCACGCCCTTCTCGGTGAGAACGGCGCGGGCAAGTCGACACTGGTGAAGATCCTCTACGGCGCCCTGCAGCCGACCGAGGGGGAAATCCGCTGGCACGGCGCACCGGTCGTCATCGCCAATCCGTCCGAGGCGCGCGCCCTCGGCATCGGCATGGTCTTTCAGCATTTTTCCCTGTTCGAGGCACTGACCGTCGCCGAGAACGTCGCGCTCGGCATGCCCGGCGACCGCACGCTCGCAGACATAACCCGCGAGATCGAGGCGGTTTCGGCCTCGTTCGGCCTGGCGCTGGACCCGACGCGCATCGTCCACGACCTGTCGGTCGGCGAGCGCCAGCGCATCGAGATCGTCCGCGCCCTGCTTCAGGATCCGCAGCTCCTCATCATGGACGAGCCGACATCGGTGCTGACGCCCCAGGAGGCGGAGCAGATGTTCGCGACCCTGCGCCGGCTTGCTGCGGAAGGCCGCTCGATACTCTACATCACCCATCGCCTCGACGAGATGCGCGTGCTCTGCGACGGCGGCACGGTGCTGCGCCACGGCAAGGTCGTCGGCCACGTCGATCCGTCCCGCGAGACCGCCAAGAGCCTCGCGCAGCTGATGGTCGGCAGCGAGATCAAGAAGATCGAGCGCAGTCCGGCCCAGGCCGGCGGCGGTCCGGTGCGGCTCCGGGTCAAGGACCTGTCGCTGCCTCCGCCCGACATGTTCGGCACGGCGCTGAAGTCCGTGTCGCTCGATGTGTGCGGCGGCGAGATCGTCGCCATCGCCGGCGTCGCCGGCAACGGCCAGGGCGAGCTGTTCGATGCGCTCTCGGGAGAGCGGCGCAGCCCGGCGGCGGCGGTCCTCATCGACGGCAAGCCGGCGGGCGCGCTCGGCATCACCGAACGGCGCCTGCGCGGCGCCGCGTTCGTGCCGGAGGAACGCCTCGGCCACGGGGCCGCGCCGCGCCAGCGGCTGTCCGACAATCTCGTGCTCACCCGCTACGCCACCGCCGGCCTCATCAAGGGCGGCGTGCTCCTGCGCAACACCGCGCGGCAGATGTCGCAGGCGGTGATCGATGCCTTCGACGTGCGCAAGGGCGGCCGCGACCCGGAGGCGGGCAGCCTTTCCGGCGGCAACCTGCAGAAGTTCGTCGTCGGGCGCGAGGTGCTGGCGAAGCCCGGCGTGCTCATCGTCAATCAGCCGACCTGGGGCGTCGATGCTGGGGCCGCCGCCGTCATCCGCCAGGCCCTGATCGACCTCGCCCGCGGCGGCGCCGCCGTTCTGGTCATCAGCCAGGATCTCGACGAGATCCTCGAGATTGCCGACCGCATCGCCGTGATCGCCCACGGCCACCTGTCCGACACCTACCCTGCCGCGGAACTGACGCTGGAGCGCATCGGCCTGCTGATGGGCGGCGCGCACCCCGAGCAGGACACCATGGAGGCGGCCGTTGCGCATTGAGCTTGAGAAAAGGGCCGAGCGCTCGCGCAGAATGGCGCTGCTGTCGCCCGTCATCGCGGTCGCGCTGACGGTGGTCACCGCGGCGATCCTGCTGGCGCTCGTCGGCGTCTCGCCGCTCAGCGGCCTCTACACCTACTTCGTCGAGCCCTTCACCAGCGTCTGGAGCCTGGAGGAACTCGCGGTCAAGGCGTCGCCGCTGGTGATGATCGGCGTCGGGCTTGCGTTCTGCTATCTCTCCAACAACTGGAACATCGGCGCCGAGGGGCAATATATCTGCGGCGCGCTGCTCGGCGGCTGGGCCGCGCTCACGTTCGGCCCGAGCGGCGAATGGTGGGTGCTGCCGCTGATGCTCGTTCTCGGCGCGGTCGGCGGCGCGGCCTGCGCGCTGATCCCCGCTCTCCTGAAGGTGGTTTTCGGGGCGAGCGAAATCCTGACGAGCCTGATGCTCGTCTACGTCGCCCAGCTCCTGATCGACTTTCTGGTGCGCGGTCCGTGGCGCGACCCGATGGGCTTCAACTTCCCCCAGACCGCCACCTTCGATGAAGCGGCCACCATGCCGCTGCTGCTCGACGGCGGGCGGCTCCATGTCGGTGTCGTCATCACGCTCATCGTGGTCGTCGTCGGCGCATTCGTTCTCAACCGCACCCTGAAGGGCTTCGAGGTGCGGGTGGTCGGCCAGGCGCCTCGCGCCGCGCGCTTCGCCGGCTTCAACGACAAGCGCACCATCATCGCCACCTTCGCGCTGTCCGGCGCGCTGGCGGGTCTCGCCGGGCTGATCGAGGTCGCCGGCCCGATCGGGCAGCTCCTGCCGACGATCTCGCCGGGCTACGGCTTCACCGCGATCATCGTCGCCTTCCTCGGGCGCCTCAACCCGGTCGGCATCCTGATCGCCGGCATCGCGCTCGCGGTCACGTTCCTGGGTGGCGAACAGGCACAGATCACGATGAGCATTCCGCTCGACCTGACCAAGGTCGTTCAGGGATCGCTGCTGTTCTACGTGCTCGCCTGCGACACGCTCATTCTCTACCGCATCAAGCTCGCCCGTCCGGTCGCTCGGGCGCCGGAGCCGGTCAAGGTCACGCCCGCGGCGGGCACGGAGGTGTCCAGTGGACATGTTTGAGGCCGTCTTCCTGACCGTGATCACCGCGTCGACGCCGCTCTTGATCGCCGCCATCGGCGAACTCGTCTGCGAGCGAGCCGGCGTGCTCAATCTCGGCGTCGAGGGCATGATGGTCATGGGCGCGGTGTGCGGGTTCGCCGCCACCGTCATGACCGGCTCCGCCCCCGTCGGTGTCCTCGCCGGCATCGCCGGCGGCGTGTTCATGGCGATGCTGTTCGCCGTGATGGTGCTGACCTTCGCCGCCAACCAGGTGGCGTCGGGCCTCGCGCTCACCATCATGGGTCTCGGCCTGTCCGGCCTGATCGGCACGAGCTTCGTCGGCCAGCAGATCGTCGCGGTGCCGAAGCTGCACATTCCCGGCCTGTCGGACATTCCGGTCGTCGGCTCGGTGCTGTTCGGCCAGGATGCGTTCGTCTACGCCTCGTTCGCACTGGTGGCGCTGGTGTGGTGGTTCCTGAACCGCACGCGCGCCGGGCTCGTGCTCAGGGCCGTCGGCGACAGCCACGTTTCCGCCCACGCTCTCGGCCATCCCGTGCTCAAGGTGCGCTTCCTCGCCATCGTGTTCGGCGGCGCCTGCTCCGGTCTCGCCGGCGCCTATCTGTCGATGGCATACACGCCGTTCTGGGTGCAGGGCATGACGGCCGGCCGCGGCTGGATCGCGCTCGCCCTCGTGGTGTTCTCCTCCTGGCTGCCCGGCCGCGTGGTGATCGGCGCCTACCTGTTCGGCGCCGTCTCCATCCTGCAGCTCTATGCGCAGGGAACGGGCCTCGGCATCCCCTCCCAGCTGATGTCGGCCCTGCCCTACCTTGCCACCATCCTGGTGCTGGTGCTGATCTCGGGTGTCCGCAGCCGCACCGGCGCGCCGGCGACCCTCAGCATTCCCTTCGTTCCTGACCGCTGAGCGGCCTCGCGAGCCGCCGGCGCGTCGCCCCCATCATCAACCAAGGAGCCTCCATCCATGAAGACCCTCTTGAAGGGCGTCGCGCTCGGCCTCGGGCTGGCGCTCGCCGCGACGAGCCTGAGCCCGGCGATGGCCGCGGACAAGCTCAAGGTCGGCTTCGTCTTCCTCGGCCCGGTCGGCGACTACGGCTGGACCTACCAGCACGATGTCGGCCGCAAGATGCTCGAGGAGAAGCTCGGCGCCCAGGTCGAGACGAGCTATGTCGAGAACGTGCCCGAGGGTCCCGACGCCGAGCGTGTC
Organism: Pseudomonadota bacterium; assembly: GCA_023442215.1. GTDB lineage: Bacteria > Pseudomonadota > Alphaproteobacteria > Rhizobiales > Segnochrobactraceae > Pseudoxanthobacter. The sequence goes on along the minus strand of JAEZMP010000338.1, from coordinate 1,193 downwards.
ATCGAGGGGCTGGTGCGCGACGGCAACAAGCTGATCTTCACCACCTCGTTCGGCTACATGGAGCCGACGCTGAAGGTGGCGAAGCGCCATCCTGATGTAAAGTTCGAGCACTCGACCGGCTTCAAGATGGCCAAGAATGTCGGCATCTATTCCGGCCGGTTCTATGAAGGCCGCTATATCGAGGGTGTGCTCGCCGCGAAGATGTCGAAGAGCGGCATCGTCGGCTATGTCGGCTCGTTCCCGATCCCGGAAGTGGTGTCGGGCATCAACGCCTTCATGCTCGGCGCGCAGTCGGTCCGCCCCGACCTCAAGGTCAAGATCGTGTGGGTGAACACGTGGTTCGACCCCGGCAAGGAAGCCGATGCCGCCAAGGCGCTGGCCGACCAGGGCGCCGACGTGCTCGTCACCCACACCGACAGCCCGGCCGCGACCCAGGTCGCTGAATCCCGCGGCATATATTCGTTCGGCCAGGACTCGGACATGATCAAGTTCGGTCCGAAGGCCCAGCTCACCGCCATCGTGAACACCTGGGGCGGCTATTATGTCGACCGCGCCAAGGCCGTGATCGACGGCACCTGGAAGGCCGACGATACCTGGGGCGGCCTCGCCTCCGACATGCTCGAAATGGCCCCCTACACCAACATGCCGGACGACGTGAAGGCGCTCGCGGAGAAGACCGCGGCGGACATCCGGTCCGGCGCGCTGAAGCCCTTCAAGGGGCCGATCTACAAGCAGGACGGCACCGAGGTGATCCCGGCCGGCCAGGATCTCGCCGACAAGGACATCCTGTCGATGAACTGGTACGTGAAGGGTATCGACGACAAGTTGCCGAACTGATAAAAACCCCACTTGGTTGAAGCACTCGATCCAGCCCCCGGATCGGACTTCGCTACGCCGCCGGTGCCTATCCGGCGGCGTTTTCTTTGGTGCGGCCGGCAATCCACCCCCCGACACCGCATCGGAGTCCGGCCGGGCAGCCAACGCCGTGATGGCACGGGGACAGCCGCCGGTGGCATGATCTGCTGCACACGCGCCCAAAAAAGCAACGCCATGCTTCGCGGGAGCAGCCGATCCGTCGTCTTATGGGATTGCGCCGGACACATCCGGCGCCGCGGTGATTTGACCTGCAGCTTGCGCCGCGAAACCAAACGCTAAAGCGCCACGACGGCGTCGTGGCTCCGGTCTGGAGACCG
>JAEZMP010000206.1 GCA_023442215.1 Pseudomonadota bacterium | reverse complement strand
ATCCTGAACGCCTTCCTGCCGGCGGAATGAGGCGGCTCGCCGGCCGGCGCCCATCGGGCGAAGGCCCGGGGTCGGGAACGCGTCGAACGGTCCATCCGGCCGGACGCGTGCCCGCAGGCCGCCGGCGTTGCCGACGGCCCGGGAGGCCGGTTCAGCCCAGATTGACCCAGACCGACTTCGTCTGGGTGTATTGCGTCAGCGCTTCCAGGCACTTGTCGCGGCCGTTGCCGGTCTGCTTGTAGCCGCCCCAGATCGACGTCATGTCGCCGTGGTCGAAGCAGTTGACCCAGACGACGCCGGCTTCGATGTCGCGGGCGAAGATGTGCGCCTTGGAGACGTCGCGCGTCCAGATCGAGGCCGCGAGGCCGTAGATCGTGTCGTTGGCGATCTCGATCGCGTCGTCCATCCCCTTGACCGGGATGATGGTGGCGACGGGGCCGAAGATCTCCTCGCGGGCGATCTGCATGCCGTTGTCGACGCCGGTGAACAGCGTCGGCTCGACATAGGCGCCGTCCGGCGCGGAGGCCAGCGTGCCGCCGCCGAAGCGCAGCGACGCCCCTTCCTTGCGGCCGATGTCGATATAGTTCAGCACGCGAGCCTGATGGGAGGCCGTGACGAGCGGACCGATGGTGGTGGAGGGATCGAGCGGGTCGCCGAGCACGAAGTTCTCTTTCGTGCGGGCGGCGAAGCGCTCGACGAAATCGTCGTGGATGCTCTTCTCGACGAGAATCCGGGAGCCCGCGTTGCAGACCTCGCCCTGGTTTCCGTAGATGCCGTTGACGGCATAGGTGACGGCGGTGTCCAGGTCGTCATAGTCGGAGAGCACGATCTGCGGGGTCTTGCCGCCGCATTCGGTGCTCACGCGCTTCATGTTGGACTGACCGGCATAGATCATCAGAAGCTTGCCGACTTCGGTGGAGCCGGTGAAGGCGATCTTGTCGACGTCGTTGTGGAGCGCCAGCGCCTTGCCGACCTCCTCGCCGAGGCCGTGGACGACGTTGAGCACGCCGGCCGGGCCGCCCGCTTCCATGAACAGTTCGGCGAGCAGGTTCGCCGAGAGCGGCGACTGTTCGGCGGGCTTGAGAACGACCGAATTGCCGGTGGCGAGCGCGGGGCCGAGCTTCCAGGCGGCCATCATCAGCGGGTAGTTCCACGGCACGATGATGCCGACCACGCCGAGCGGCTGGCGCAGGATATAGTGCAGGGCGCTGGCGGCGGTGCTGGTGACGGCGCCGTCGAACTTGTCGATGGTCTCGGAGAAGAACTTCAGGCTGGTGACCGACCCGGGAATGTCGATGTTCATCATGTCCATGACGGGCTTGCCCATGTCGAGACTGTCGAGTACGGCAAATTCTTCGTCATGAGCCTGGATGAGGGCGGAGAACTTCTCCAGCACGGCCATGCGGGCGCGGGGGTCCATGCGCGACCAGACGCCCGACTTGAAGGCCTTGCGGGCCACGGCGACGGCGCGGTTGACCTCCGCCTCGCCGCCGCGGGCCACTTCGGCGATGGTCTGGCCGGTGGCGGGGTTGATGCTCGGGAACGTGCGGCCGTCGGCGGAGGCGACATAGGCGCCGTCGATGAAGTGCTGGGTGCGGAACTTCACCGCGGCGGCCTTGCTCCGCCAGAAGTCGTGCGTGTACGTCGAGGCGTCCATGGTGTTTCTCCCTTTGACGGATCAGCCTTGCCTGCGGTCGCGCAGAAGCGTGACCGACAGGATGATGAGGACGAAGGAGGCGGCGACGATCAGCGTGCCGATGGCGTTGATCTCCGGCGTGATGCCGCGCCGCAGGGTGGAGTAGATGTAGATCGGCAGGGTGACTTCGCGCCCGGTGAGGAAGTAGGTCACCGGTATCTCGTCGAACGACAGCGTGAAGCAGAGCAGGGCGGAGCCGACGATCGAACTGCGGATCGCCGGCAGCGTCACGCGGCGGAAGGTTTCGACCGGGGTCGCGCCGAGATCGGCCGAGGCCTCGAACTGCCGCCGGTTGATCTTGGCGAGCCGCGCCATCACCTGCGAGACGACGACGCCGAGAAGGGCGGTGGCATGGCCGATGATGACGGCCGTCAGGCTCTGCGGAATGCCGATCTGCTTGTAGAAGTTCAGCATCGCGATGCCGGTGACGATGCCCGGCAGGCTGAGCGGAAGCAGCACGGCGTTCTGGAACAGCCGCTTGCCCGGAAAGTCGTACCGGTCGAGCGCCAGCGCCGCGGTCACCCCGATCACCACGCTGAGCAGGGTGGCGAACAGCGCGACGAACAGGCTGTTCCACAGCGCCTTCAGCATCTGGCCGTTCGCCAGAAAGGCTTCGTACCAGTGCAGCGTGAAACCGGCGAGCGGGAAGGAGGTGACCTTGCTGTCGTTGAAGGAGAAGATCACCAGGATGACGATCGGAACGTAGAGGAAGGCGAGCACGCCGAGGCTGACGCCCACCATGCCCTTCTGCCACCATCTGAGCGTGTGCATGGGCCCGTCCTCAGGTTACGTCGATCTTGCCGGCGGGATCGAGCCGGGTGGAAATCTGCAGCAGCACCAGCACCAGGATGAGCACGAGGGTCGCGAGCGCCGAGCCGAGCGGCCAGTTCAGGGCCGCGCCGAACTGCGTCTGCAGCAGGTTGGCGACCATCGTGCCGTCGGGGCCGCCCACCAGCACGGGCGCGACGAAATCGCCGAAGGCGAGGCAGAACGTCATGGTGGCGCCGGCGATGACGCCGCCGAGCGACAGCGGAAAGATCACCTTCCAGAACGTCATGAACGGGCCGACGCCGAGGTCCTCGGACGCTTCCAGCAGGCGCGGGGGAATATTGTCCAGCACCGTGAAGAGCGGCATCACCACGAACGGCACGAAGATATAGACGAGCGTGATGACCATCGCCGTCTGGTTGTAGAGGAAGATGTCGAGCGGCGCGTCGACGATGCCGGTCGAGACCAGCAGCGAATTGAGCGCCCCGTCCGTGCCGAGGATGATCTTCCAGGTATAGGCGCGCAGCAGGTAGGAGACCCACAGTGGCACGATCACCAGCATGTAGAGCCCATTGCGCAACGTGGCCGAGCGCACGGTGAAGACCAGGAAATAGGCGAGCGGATAGCCGAGCAGGAGCGCGCAGACCGTAACGATGAGCGCGATCTTCAGCGTGCGCAGGATGACGGCCGTGTATTGGGGATCGGAGAAGATCTGGGCGTAGTTGCCGAACTGGAAATCCGGGTGGAACAGCGGAAACTGCCGCGTCCAGAAGCTGACCGAGACCATGATCGCGTAGGGCACGATCAGAAGCAGGATCGCCCACGCGAGGGGGAGCGAGAACAGGGCCGCGAAGCCCGGAAACGTCCGCCGCGTCAGCATCATGGCGCGTCTCCCGCGAATGTCAGCACATCGGCGGGATCGACGTGGAAGGTGATCCGGCTGCCCGGTTCCGCGCCATCCTGCCAGGTCTCATGCGCAGATGAGGCCGCCGAGCGCGGCAGTTCCGCGAACAGCGGCTGCCCGATGCCGTCGAGCCCCATTTCGAGCCGGAGCCGGTCGCCGTGGAACAGGATTTCCCGCACCGTGCACGGGAGTGGGCTCGATCCCGGTACGGGATGGGTGAGGAACCGTTCGGGCCGAATGCCGAGGGTGACGCGGCCATGCTTGGGCCCGCCGGCACGGGTGCCGTTGAGGACGAGGCCGTTGGCGAGGCGGAACGACGTCGAGACGCCGTCGCCGGCCACGACCTCGGCATCGATGAGGTTGGTCGCCCCGATGAAATCGGCGACATAGGGGCTGGCGGGATTGTCGTAGAGGTCCGTCGGCGTGCCGATCTGGGCGATGCGTCCCTGGTTCATCACCACGATGCGGTCGGACAGCGCGAGCGCCTCCGTCTGGTCGTGGGTCACCATCACGAACGTGATGCCGAGTTCGCGGTGCAGGCGCTTCAGCTCCACCTGCATGCCTTCGCGCAGCTTCACGTCCAGCGCGGAGAGCGGTTCGTCGAGAAGCAGCACGCGCGGCCGGCGCACGATGGCGCGGGCCATGGCGACGCGCTGCCGCTGCCCGCCGGACAGGGCGCCGGGGCGGCGATCGGCCATGCCGTTCAGCCCGACCATGGCCAGCGCATCGGCAACGCGCTGCCTGCGTTCGCCGGCGGGCACACGGTTGGCCTTGACGTTGAGGCCGTAGCCGATGTTCTCGGCCACGGTCATATGGGGGAAGAGCGCATAGTCCTGAAACACGGTGTTGACCGGCCGGTGGTAGGGCGGACTTTCGGTCACGTCCCGGCCGTCGATGGTCACGCGCCCCGTGCTGGCCTGTTCGAAGCCGCCGATCAACCTGAGCGTGGTGGTCTTGCCGCAGCCGGAAGGCCCGAGCAGCGTCACGAACTCGCCTTCGTCGATGGCGAGATCGATCGCGTGCAGCGCCTTGAAGTCTCCATAGGTCTTTGTGACGCCGGAGAGCGCCACGATCGGGTTGGAGGTCATGCTTTTCCCACCGGGTTGTCTGGACATCGTGGGGGATGCCCCGCGCGCGCGGCGGGGGCATCTCCCTCGGCATGGATCAGGGCGCGGCCTTCACCGCGTTCCAGACCTCCAGATACTTGTCGAGACGCTTCGGCTGCTGCCACATGACGAGGCTCTTGACGAAATCGATGTTGCCGACCTGCCGCTCCTTCTTCATCTCCGGGTCCATGCAGCCGTCGACGGCCTTAGGATTGACCGGGAAGTAGCCCGTCGACGCCGCGATGCCGCACTGGCCGCCGGCGGAGTTCATGAAGGACATGAACTTGTAGGCGCACTCCTCGTTCGGCGTGTCCTTGACCAGCATCATCGAGTCCATCCAGCCCTCGGCCTTCTCCTTGGGCGTGAACTCGACCACCTCGAAGCCCTTCTTGAGGTTGTTGACGTCCTTGCTGGTGAGCCCGGTCCAGGCGTTGGAGACGAACACCTCCTGATTGGCCATCAGTTCCGTGAGTTCGCCGGCGGACGACCAGTATTTGCGCACCAGCGGCTTCTGCTCGATGAGCTTGGCCTTCACCGCTTCAAGCTGTTCATCGGTCAGGTCGAAGACGTTGTCATAGCCGAGATAGCGCGCCGTCCAGTAGATCGCCGACTTGTCGTCCCACATCGAGATCTTGCCCTTGTTGGCAGGATCGAACAGGACGCCGATCGAATCCGGGGGCGTGGCGAACTTGTCGGGCCGGTAGATCAGCGAGACCGATCCCCACACCAGCGGCACCGCCCAGGTCTCGCCGTCCGCGACGATGTCGCTGGACTTGGAGAACTCGGGATAGATGTCGCCGTAGCCTTCGACCTTCGCCGTGTCGATCGGCTGCACGAAGCCGGCCTGGCGCATCATCGACACCGTGTCGAGCGAGGGCGTGACGATGTCGTACACGCCGCCGCCGGCGGCGAGCTTGGCGGCGAAATCGTCGTTGGAGCCCACATAGGACGCCGTGACCTTGCAGCCCGAGCCCTCTTCGAACTTCGAAATGAAGGCGTCGGCCGCATAGCCCTCCCAGGTGAGAATATTGAGTTCACCGGCCGATGCCGCGAAGGCTTGCGAGAGCAGGCCGAGACAGGTGACGGCGGAAATGGTGACGTTGCAGAGCTTTCTCATTCTCGTTCCCCTTTCTGGTTGGTCTTTATTTTTGCCGCCTCGTCTTCCTCACGAGCGTGGCAATATCGATTCCGAGCGCCTTGGCGGCGCTTCTCTTGCTTCCATGTTCTGCGATGGATTTCTCGAGAACCCAGGTCTCGAAGGCCTGGATCAGATCCTTGAAATTCGGGGCGGCGGCATCCTGCCCGGCTCGGGCGGCAGTGGGCGGTGCCACCCGTTCGCCGAGCGGCGCGGGCGCGATGAAATGCTCCACGCGCGCCACCTCGCCGGCCGTCGCCCCGATCCGCTCCAGAACGTTCGTCAGTTCGCGGACATTGCCCGGATAGGGATGGGCGCGGAGCACGGCGGAGAGCTCCGGGGAAAGCCGCAATTGCGGCTTGCGGCCGAGATTGAGGCTGCGCAGGTGCTGGTCGATCAGAGCATCGATCAGGTCCGGCTGCGTGCGCAGCGGCGGCAGCTCGAACGGCATGACGGCCAGCCGGTAATAGAGATCCTTGCGGAAGGTGTCGGCCGCGACCCGCTCTTCGAGGGCTTCGTTGGTGGCCGCGATGATGCGCAGGCGCACCTGGCGCCGCTGGGCCGAGCCGAGGCGGCTGAAGGTCTGGCTCTCCAGGAAGGCCACGAGCCGCGCCTGGGCGGCGAGCGACAGGTCGCTGACCTGATCGAGGAACAGCGTGCCGCCATCGGCCGCCTCGACATAGCCGAGCTTTCCGCGCGTGGAGGTATCGAGCGCCGATCCCGGTTCGATGCCGAACATCTCGACATCGAACTGCGCGTCGCCGAGCAGGCCGCAGCGCACGTGCACGAAGGCGGCGCCGTCGTTGCCGCCGGCGATGAGGCGCGCGATCTCGCTCTTGCCGGTGCCGGTTTCGCCGGTCAGCAGCACGGTCGCCCCGCGCTGAAGCGCGATCTCCGCCTGGGCGATGATCCTGTCGATCGGCGCGGTCCGCACGAAGCTCGTGCGCGTGACGATGCCGGTTTCCGTCTCGAAGCGGAAATTGTCGGAGCCTTCGGCGCGGGCCGGCTTGCTCGCTTCGCGCATGGTGAGAAGCGCGCCATAGGCACCGCCGTCGCCGGTGCGCAGGATGCTGAGGGTGGCGACCACGTTGCGCTGCGAGGTCAGCGTGCCGGAGATTTCGACGCGCTTGAGCTGTTGCAGCGCCGTCGAAAGCTTCTGGATGACCGGACCGGCGGTCCTTGCGTGCTTGGCGAGTTCGGAGCCGACGAGATCGCCTCGGGCGAGGTTGAGCAGCAGCTCCAGCTTGCCGTTCACCAGCTTGATGCGCCCGTCGGCCTCGATGAGGGCTGCCCCGTCCGGAAGCGCATCGAGAAAGGCGCCGAACTGGGGATCGTCGATGAAGCCGGGCCGCAGCCGGCGGTGGGAGAGCGTGTTGATGTCGCTGGCATAGAACTTCATGACACCGCCTCCTCGACGAGGCGGCGCGTGCGCCGTCTGGCCCTGCGTCGGGCGGTCAGCACGTAGCGGCTGATCTCTCCCGCGATGGGGGCGGAGCGGAACCGCCAGCTGTCGCGGCTGTCGTCCGCCGCGATGACGACGAGGTCGAGTTCGCCGCCGTCCTCATCGTCGAGCGCGGCGTGCTTCAGCTTTTCCGGGGCGCCGCGCGTCTCGACGAACTGCTGGAGCGGACGGCCGAGGATCTGTTCGGCCTGCCGTCCCCAGGCGATCTCGGCCGCCGGATTGGCGGCGAGCACGATGCCGTCCTCGGACATGACGAGGATCGGGTCCGGCGTCGCGCTCAGGATATCCCGCATCGTATCCGCGCGGTCGGAAAGCTGTTGCACGCGCCGCGTGTAGGGGCCGATGTCGCGGGTGGTGCCCCAGAGCCGGATGAGAAGCCCGTCCTTGATGGCGGCGCGGAAATCGTTCTCCACCATCATCTCGCTGCCGTCGTGCCGCCGGTCCACGGCTGCGGCCTGGTCGAGCCGGTAGTTCGAGCGCACGAGCTCGCGGATCATCTGGCGGTTGATGTCCGTGTCCGGGAAGTAGCGGGCGACGGGCTGCGTGTTGAAGTCGAGCCCTTCCGGCACCCGGTAGAGCCGCGCCATGGCCTCGTTGCAGGCCCGCCAGCGGCTCTCGTTGGAAAAGACCCGGTCGACGATCTCCTCCTCGGCGAGCGAGATGTCGACGGGTTCGAGGAACTCGATGCACCAGCAGGCTTCCGTGGCAGCCCCGATCATCTGGGAGAGGATCTCGACCCGTTCGATCAGTTCCGGGCCGATGCCGAGCACCGTGGACGAAAGCACCTGCTTGACGACCGCGATGCCCCGCTCGCCGTCCGGCACGACCGTCGCCAGCATCGGCACTTCGCTGTAGGCCTGGGCGTTGATCCACACCGTGAAGGCTTCGCCAGCCGTCTCCTCCCCGGTGGCGATCGCCCGGATGAGCCGGGCCGACTCGCTGGCATAAATCCGCTCCAGCGGAACGTTCCGGATGCCGGCGGCCTCGATGCCGAGCAGGCGCAGTTCGTAGTCGCTGACAGCCGAAAGCCGCCCCTCGCGGTCTATCCAGTCGATCAACAAGGTCCCGAAGGCGGTGCGCATTACGGCCGGTCTCGTCATCTTCCATCCCCTGCCTGAAATCTCACGCAGCGGATGCCCGCAAAACTGCATCAATCCAGCCACGCGATCGGGACATTGCAATTGCAAATGTCGCGAGACGAGAAGAAAGGCGGGCTGCGAGTGAAGATGTGCGCATAATCGCATCGAATTGATGCTGATCTGCGCATTTCACATCGAGCGTGATCGCAGATGTGAGGGGCGAGGCCCCGCTATCGGTCGTCGGCGCCGCCTTCGCAGCCTATGGTGAGGCCGACATTACGCGTCGCCGCGTCCTCTCTGAGGCCGCGAAATCGCCCTGAGGGCGCCTTGAGGGGCGTAGGAGCGGGACTTCTATTCGCCGGATGAGGCCATCCGGCCGCACGTCCTAGGCGCCGCGGATGAAGTCGATGAAGGCGCGCAGCGGTGCCGGCACCAGACGACGGCCGGGATAGTAGAGGAACGGCCCGGAGAAGCTCTGCCACCACGGCTCCAGCACGGGTTCCAGTGCGCCGCTGTCGAGATGCGGCCGCAGCCAGTCCTCGAACAGGAAGATGATGCCCGTGCCGGCGATCGCCGCATCCACCGCGAGGTCGACGGCGGTGCCGAGGCTGACGAGCAGCGGTCCGGTCGGCTCGACCATCACCACCTCGCCGTCGCGCTCGAACTCCCAGGCCGGCGTCGCGCCGGAGAGAAAGCGGCCGCGCAGGCAGGCATGGCCGAGCAGATCACGCGGATGCGCGGGCCGGCCATGGCGGTCGAGATAGGCCGGGGCGGCCGCGGCCGCCATGCGCTGCACGCGCGGACCGATCGGCACGGCGATCATATCCTGTTCCAGCCGCTCGTCGTAGCGGATGCCGGCATCGCATCCCGCGGCGAGCACGTCGACGAAGCTGTCGTCGGCGACGATCTCGAGCCGGATGTCCGGATAGGCGGCGAGGAAACGCGGCACGATGGCCGGCAGCACAAGCCGGACGGCGCTGACCGGCACGTTCAGCTTCAACGTCCCCATCGGCCGGTCGCGGAAGCCGTTGACGACGTCGAGCGCCGTCTCGACCTCGCTGAGGGCCGGACCGAGCCGGTCGAGCAGGCGTTCACCGGCCTCGGTCGGCACCACGCTGCGGGTGGTGCGGTTGAACAGGCGCACGCCGAGCTGCGCCTCCAGCCGGCTGACCGCCTCGCTCAGGCCCGACGCGCTGGCGCCGCTGATCCGGGCGCCGTCGCGAAAGCCCCGGGCCCGCGCCACGGTCACGAAGGCATTGAGGTCGCCGAGATCGATCTTCATTGTTCGCCCTTCCGAACGGCTCGTTCGGACCATGCGGAATTATCGCAAGGCGCGGCAAGGCCTATCTCCCGGTCATCATCAGGGAGAGCCACATGACCATGATCGACGATGCCGGCACGTTCATCCTCGGCGACCGCAGCGTGAGGCGGCTCGGCTACGGCGCCATGCAGCTGGCCGGGCCCGGCGTCTTCGGCCCGCCGAAGGACCCCGCCGCGGCGCTGGCGGTGCTGCGCGAGGCGGTGGCGCTGGGGGTGAACCACATCGACACCAGCGACTTCTACGGCCCCCACGTAACCAACCGGCTGATCCGCGAGGCGCTGGCGCCCTATCCGGACGATCTCGTCATCGTCACCAAGGTCGGTGCCCGGCGCGGGCCTGAGGGCTCGTGGGATCCCGCGTTCTCGCCGGAAGACCTGAACGCGGCGGTGCACGACAACCTGCGCAATCTCGGGCGCGACGTGCTCGACGTGGTCAATCTGCGCATCATGTTCGACGTTCATGGTCCCGCGGAGGGCTCGATCGAGGCCCCGCTCTCTCTGCTCGCGGACCTGCAGCGACGTGGGCTCATCCGCCACATCGGCCTGAGCAACGTCACCGCGGCGCAGATCGCCGAGGGGCGCCGCATCGCGGAGATCGTCTGCGTGCAGAACGCGTACAATCTGGCGCACCGCGCCGACGACGGCCTGATAGATGCCCTCGCCCGGGACGGCATCGCCTATGTGCCGTTCTTCCCGCTCGGCGGGTTCTCGCCGCTGCAGTCCTCGCTCCTGTCCGACGTCGCGAGCGCCCTCGGCGTCACGCCGATGCAGGTGGCGCTGGCGTGGCTGCTGCGCCGCTCCGCCAACATCCTGCTGATCCCCGGCACGTCGTCCGTCGTTCACCTGCGCGAAAATCTGGCCGCGGCGGAATTGGCGCTCAGCGACGAAACGATGGCCGTTCTCGACGGCGTTGCGGCCGGTGGCGGCAAGGCCTGAGGCCGGCGTTCACGACCGCGCGGCGAGGGGGGACGTTATGGTCAACCGGGCGATCGCAGCCCGGCGATCGCCTCCTCGGCCGCGCGGATGCCGCTGAGAAGGGCACCGTGGGCGGTGGAGAAATCGCTGGGATCGGTTGCTTCGCCGGCAAAGAACAGCCGGCCATCGAACGGGCGGGCGAGCGCCAGTCGGGCATCGGCGAAGCCCGGCAGGGCGTGGCTGTAGGCGCCGCCGATGGTCGGGCTGCCGGTCCAGTCGGACCCGATCAGCGGCCTGAGATGACGCCGGGCCCCGGCGCCGAACAGGTGCACGATCTGCTCGATGGCGCGGGCGAAGGCGGCACCGGTGCCGCCGGCCGAGGCCGCACGCGCCCCGGTGCCGCCGAGGAAGCACTCGATCACCGGCCAGCCGAACGGGCGGATATAATAGGCGCCGGTCGCGGGATCGCGCGGATCGCCGATGACGTGGGTCTCGGGCGCGAACGGGCCGTCGCCGTCGACGATCTCGAGAAACAGCTTTTCGTCATTACCGAGGGGGAGCCGCGCCGCGGCCTGCCGCCACGGATCGAGCGCGGCGGGAAGCGCGATGGCGCCGGACGCCAGCACCGCGGTCGAGACCGTGAGGATCGCCGCGCGGGCGCGCACGGTGCCGGCGGCCGTGCGCAGCACGACGCGCCGTTCGTCGAGGGCGATGGCCTCGACCGGCGTGCCGAGCCGCAACGGCAAGGACGCCGGCAGGCTCGACGCCACGAGCGTGCCGTAGCCGGCCGGAACGCGCCAGTTGTCGGCGGTCGACGCCTCGTCATAGGCGGCATAGTCCCGGGCGGAGACGCGTTCGAGTTCGTCGCCGCTGAGGAAGCCGCTGATCGCCTGCAGATAGGGGGTCCAGAGGGCGCCCGGCTCGATGGCGTCTATGGCCCGGTCGCTCGCGGGCGGTGCCGAGACGAGCCGCTCGCTCCAGCGGGCGAGTTCCGCGCGCGCCGCCTCCCGGTCCCCGGCGGCGAAGCCGAGATTGCGATATTGCGTGCCCCAGGCGGGCGTCCGGCGGTCGACCGCGAAGCCGGTCTCTTCGGCGATGCGCGTCCAGGGATTGCGGCCGGCGGAGTGCAGCCAGCCGCAGCCGAGATCGAGCGGCAGCCCGGCCGCCTGTTGCGTGAAGGCGCGGCCGCCGGCCCGCGGCAGGGCTTCCAGCACCAGCACCGAGAGCCCGCTGGCCGAAAGCCGCCGGGCCGCGCCGATGCCCGCCGCGCCGGCGCCGACGATGGCGATGTCGAATGCGTCGTTCATGTCCGCCGTTCGCGAGCGCACTCTCCGGCGACGGTGCCGGACGGCGCGGGTTGCCCGATGAGCCTGCCGGGATTTCTATCCGGAAAGGGTCCGGATGGAAAATTGGTTCCGGCCGCTCCGGGGCGGCACCCGCTCAGGCCCGGCCCAGCGCCTTGCGCACCGCCGGCGCCACCACCGTGCCCAGAAGCTCGATCGAGCGCATCACCGCCTTGTGCGGCATCACCCCGATCGACATCTGCATCAGGAAGCGGTCGTGGCCGAACAGCTCGTGCTCGAACAGGATCTTGTCGATCACCTGCTGCGGGCTGCCGAACACCAGGTGGTTCCGCGGCCCGGCCGAGGCCTTCGCCTGTTCGAGCGACATCGGCGGCCAGCCGCGTTCGCGGCCGAGCCGCGCCATGCTGGAAAGATAGGCCGGGAAGAACGCGTCCGCCGCCGCCTCGAAGCTGTCGGCGACGAAGCCGTGGGAATTGATGCCGACCTTGAGGGCGTCCGGCGCGATGCCGGCTCGCCGTCCGGCCTCGCGATAGAGCTCGACGAGAGGCCGGAGGCGTTCCGGCGCCCCGCCGATGATGGCGATGGCGAGCGGAAGGCCGAGGCTGCCGGCCCGCGCCACCGATTGCGGCGTGCCGCCGACGGCGATCCAGAGCGGGATCGCCCGCTCCGCGCGGGGATAGATGCCGAGATTGTCGATCGCCGGGCGGTGGGCGCCTTTCCAGGTCACCCGCTCGGCGGCGTTGATCCGCATCAGGAGGTCGAGTTTCTCCGTGAACAGCCCGTCGTAGTCGTCGAGCGCGTGGCCGAACAGCGGGAAGGATTCGATGAAGGAGCCGCGTCCGGCCATAATCTCGGCGCGCCCGCCGGACAGCAGGTCGAGGGTGGCGAACTGCTGGTATACCCGCACCGGGTCGTCGGAGCTGAGCACCGTCACGGCGCTGGCGAGCTTGATCCGCCGCGTTCGCGACGCGGCGGCGGCAAGGGTGACAGCCGGGGCCGAGACGGCATAATCGGCGCGGTGGTGCTCGCCGAGGCCGAACACGTCGAGCCCCACCTGATCGGCCAGCTCGATCTCCTCCATCAGGTTGCGCAGCCGCTCCCCGGCGGAAATGGTGGCGCCGTTCGCCGGGTCCGCGTTGATGTCGGCGAACGTGTAGACGCCGATTTCCATGTCGTGCTCCTGCTGGCCAGCCGCCGCCGGGACGGCGCGACACTCAAGCCCCGAAACCGGCGCGGCGTGAAGAAGCCGGTTCGGCGACGGTCCGCCCCCGTTTCGAAGACAATCGAATGCCGCGGCGGTTCGCCCGCGCTCGGCGCCCTGCCGGACGAGGCGTGAGAGACGGTTGAGTAAACGCCGCACCCGGAGCGGGAGTCCGCCAGCGGGCCGGTACTGACGGCGCCGTCGTAACGCCCTGGACCACGCCGAGCGCCTCATCCGTCGGCACGATGGTCGTCCCGCGCGCCTTTATGGCCGATTTCGGGGATGGTAAAGCCTTGAGGATGCGGGCGACCACCAGGTTCGCCCATACCAAGTTCGTCCCACGCCCTGCCGGTCCCGGCTTCGTGGCGAACGCCTTGTCGCGCCGCTGTCGGCGGGACTATGGGTGGCAATCCAGTTCCAGGCGCCGGCTTCAGGGCGCGAAAGGTGCTTCCGTGACCAATGCGACCATGGAGAAACAGGCCGGCGGCGCGAAATCCGGCCTCGTCGTGGCGCTGCTCGTCGCCGGCACCTTCTTCATGGAGAATCTCGACGCCACGGTGATCGCCCCTGCGGTGCCGCAGATGGCGAAGAGCTTTTCCGTCGCGCCCGTCGATCTCAACACCGGCATCAGCGCCTACATGCTGACGCTCGGCGTGTTCATCCCGGTCAGCGGCTGGGTGGCGGACCGCTTCGGCGCCCGCAAGGTGTTCGCCATCGCCATCGCGGTATTCACAATCGCATCGCTGTTCTGCGGGCTTGCGCGAACGCTGCCGGAATTCGTGGCGATGCGTATCCTCCAGGGCATCGGCGGGGCGATGATGGTGCCGGTCGGGCGGCTCGTGGTGCTGCGGGTCACGCCCAAGGAAAAGCTGATCGGCGCCATCGCCGCTCTCACCTGGCCGGCGCTGGTGGCGCCTGTGCTGGGGCCGCCGCTCGGCGGCCTGATCGCCGATACGGTCGACTGGCGCTGGATCTTCTATCTGAACCTGCCGCTCGGGATCGTGGCCTTCGGGCTCGCCTGGGCGCTGGTGCCGGATACCCGGGGCGACGGCGCGCAGCCGTTCGACTGGCCCGGCTTCGTTCTCGGTGGCGGCTCGCTGTTCTGCCTGCTCTATGCCGCCGATACGATGGGCCAGCCGGTGATCGCCTGGGAGAGGGTGGCGATCTCCGCGCTCCTCGGCGCCGGGCTGATGGTCGCGGCCGTCCGCCACCTGACGCGGACGAAGGGCCCGATGATCGAGCTGTCGAGCCTCAGGGTGCAGACCTTCGCCGTCACCATCTGGGGCGGCTCGCTGTTCCGCATGGGGGTGAGCGCGGTGCCGTTCCTGCTCCCGCTGATGTTCCAGATCGGCTACGGCTACGACGCGTTCGAGGCTGGCCTGATGCTGATGGCGGTGTTCGCCGGCAATCTCCTCATCAAGCCCCTGACCACGCCGGTGCTGCGCCGCTTCGGCTTCCGCCCGGTGCTGATCGTCAACGGTCTCATCAATGCCGCCGCCATCGGCGCCTGCGCGTTCCTCTCGCCGGCGGTGCCGCTGCCGGTGACGTGGGCGGTGCTGTTCGTCAGCGGCATGTCGCGGTCGATGCAGTTCACCGCCTTCAACACGATCGCCTTCGCCGATATTCCCCGCCCGGCCATGAGCGCCGCCAACACGCTGTTCTCGACGGCGTTCCAGCTCGCCATGGGCCTCGGCGTCGCGCTCGGGGCGGTGGCGTGGCGGCTCGGCGAGGCGCTCACCTATCCCGCGGCGGCGGGAAGCGGCGGGCTGCCGTTCCACATCGCCTTCGTCGTGGTGGCGCTGGTGTCGCTTTCGAGCATCGCCGACAGCCTGAAGCTGCCTGCCGATGCCGGGCAGGCCGTCGCGAAGGCGTCGAAGTGAACCTGCCGGGTGTCGCCGCGCCGTCCGTCGGCGCGGCCACACGGCCAACGACCGCGAGAAGGAGACGCACCATGGAAAAGAGACCGCTCGGCAAGGCCGGCTTCGACATCGCACCGCTGGTGTTCGGCGGCAACGTGTT
This sequence comes from Pseudomonadota bacterium, assembly GCA_023442215.1. Classification (GTDB taxonomy): domain Bacteria; phylum Pseudomonadota; class Alphaproteobacteria; order Rhizobiales; family Segnochrobactraceae; genus Pseudoxanthobacter. The sequence continues at coordinate 3,929 of JAEZMP010000206.1, read as the reverse complement.
CGGCTGGACCATCGACGAGAAGACCAGCTTCGACGTGCTCGATGCCTTCGTCGACCATGGCTTCGACGCCATCGACACCGCCGACGTCTATTCGGCGTGGGCACCGGGCAACAAGGGCGGTGAGTCCGAGACCATCATCGGCAACTGGCTGAAGGCGCGGCCGGCGCTGCGCGACAGGGTCGTGGTCTTCACCAAGGTCGGGTCCGATCTCGGCGCGCCAGGAAGCAAGGGCTTGTCGGAGCGATGGATCCTGCGGGCGGTCGAGGATTCGCTGCGGCGGCTCGGCGTCGAGCGCATCGACCTCTATTTCTCCCACTGGCCCGATCCCGAGACGCCTTATGCGGAAACCCTCGGTGCGTACGACAAGCTGCTGAAGGCCGGCAAGATCCGCGCCGTCGGCGTCTCCAACCTCGATGCCGGCCAGCTCGGCGAGGCGCTTGCCGTGGCGCGGACGGAGGGGCTGCCGGCCTACCAGGTGCTGCAGCCGGAATATAATCTCTATGACCGCGCCTCCTATGACGGGGCGCTGCGCGATCTCTGCATCGCCGAGGGTCTCGGGGTCGTCACCTATTTCAGCCTCGCGTCCGGCTTCCTCTCTGGCAAGTATCGCTCCAGAGCCGATCTCGGGCAGAGCCAGCGCGGAGAGGGCGTCGAGAAATATCTGACGCCGCGCGGCATGAAGATCCTCGACGCGCTGGAGACGGTGGCGGGTGGCCGGGGTGCCTCGCCTGCCGAGGTCGCGCTTGCCTGGCTGATGGCTCGCCCCGGCGTCACGGCGCCGATCGCGAGCGCGACCCGCGTGTCCCATGTCGAGAGCTTCGCGAGGGCTGCGGCGCTCAGGCTCTCGGCCGAGGACATCGCGCTGCTCGACGCCGCCAGCGCCTGACCTCGCAGCACCTGACCTCGATCATCGCCCCAGCGACCATGGCCGCGCGGAAGAACCGCGCGGCTTTTCCGTTGCGGTGCGGCCCGCTTGGAAGAGCGCGCTGGATGAAAGACGGCGGAACGGCGGCCACTGTTTCATGATGCGGTCACAATCCATCAAGACGTCGTGATTGTTCAAGCAATGGATACAATCTTGTGCGAGGACAGCGAATTCCCGTTGCGCGATGGGTCGTCTAGCTTTCAGGCGGCTCGCGAGACCACCACGCCTCCCCCGTGGCTCCCGCTCGATTTCCGATCTCGAATCGCTGGATGAAAACCGCCATGAAGCGTACCGCCCTGTTTCTGATTGCCGCCCTCGCCGTGTCGCCCGCCTTCGCGGCCGGTCCGAGCACCGACGTGGCCGAGGCCCAAAGCGGCGCCTTCACCGTCGATCACAGCCACGCCAAGATCATCTTCTCGGTCAGCCATTTCGGCTTCTCGACCTATTACGGCCTGTTCAACAATTTCGACGCCAAGCTCGATTTCGATGCCAAGGATCCGGCGAAGTCGAAGCTCGACGTCACCGTGAAGATGGACAGCGTCAACACCACCAACCCGAAGCTCGACGAGCACCTGAAGTCGCCTGACTTCTTCGATGCCGCCAAGTTCCCGACCGCCACCTTCAAGGCGACCAAGATCGACGTTACCGGCAAGACCACCGGCACGATCACCGGCGACCTGACGCTGCACGGCGTGACCAAGCCGGTCACCCTCGACGCCACCTTCAACGGTGCCGGCGAGAACGCCTTCAAGGTCTACGTGCTCGGCTTCAGCGCCACCGGCACGATCAAGCGCTCGGATTTCGGCATCACGACCTATTCGCCGGCGCTCGGCGAGGACGTGACGCTGACCATCAGCGCGGAATTCAACCCGGCGAAGTGACGAGCCGGGTCAACGGAACCCCTGTCGACTGGAGCGGAGCTGAGGCGATGTCCGGAATGGTTTCGACGAGGACGCGATACGACGCGGTCGCGATCGCGCTGCACTGGCTGACGGTGCTTGCCATCCTGTCTCTTCTCGCCATGGGCTGGATCATGACTTCGGTCCCGCCCGGCTCCGCCACCCAGTTCATGCTGTTCCAGTGGCACAAGTCGGTCGGCATCACGGTGCTGGCGCTGACCGTCCTGCGTCTCGGCTGGCGCCTTGCTCACAAGGCGCCGGCCCTGCCGGACACCATGCCGCCGCTCGAGAAGCTCGCGGCCCATCTCGGCCATGTCGGGCTCTATGCCCTGCTGTTCGCGATGCCGCTGACGGGCTGGGCGCTGGTCTCCACCTCGCCCTTCAACATCCCGACGATGCTCTACGGGTTCATCCCGTTCCCGCACCTCGTCTTCCCCGCCGCCCTCGGCTCCAAGGCCGCGCTCAATGCGGATTTCGTCAACGCCCACTTCGTCGGCGTCTGGCTGATCGTCGCGCTGGTGGCGGTCCATGCCGCGGCGGCGCTGCGCCATCATTTCGTCCTGAGGGACACGGTGCTGACGCGTATGCTACCGAGGTTCGGTCCTTCCCGCCCCGGCAGCGCCCAGCCCCGGTTCCGTCACGGAGAATCCCGATGATACGCCTGTCGCCCCGCCCGTTCCTCGCCGCCGCGCTTGCGGTTGCGACCCTCGCCTCTCCGGCCATGGCGGCGGACTGGACCGTCGATCCGGCCAAGAGCACCATCGGCTTCGCCGGCACGCAGTCCGGGACGAGCTTCAACGGCACGTTCGGCGCCTGGACGGCGGAAATCGCGTTCGATCCGGCCAAGCCCGAGGCGGGCCATGCCGTCGTCACCATCGACGTCTCCAGCGCGGCGACAGGGGATGGCCAGAAGGATGCGTCCTTGCCGGAATCCGACTGGTTCGACGCGGCGAAATTCCCGAAGGCCGTGTTCGAGGCCAAGAGCTTCCGCCCCAAGGGCGGCGACGACTATGAGGCCGTGGGCACGCTGACGATCCGCGACACCACCCGCGACGTGGTGCTGCCGATGAAGATCGACATCAACGGCGACACTGCCCACGCCACCGGCAGCCTGAAGCTGATTCGAACCGATTACGGCGTCGGCCAGGGCTCCTGGGCGAACGGAGAGTTCGTGGCGCTCGACGTCGCCGTCAGCGTCGACGTGACCGCGACGCGGAAGAACTGAGCCGGCGCGACGGCCGAACGCGCGTTCCCGATCGGGCGCCCGCCCCCGGATGGCCCGGGCGGGCGGCGCGCGCGGCGAGTGCCATTCCGCGCGCGTTTCGATCGGCCGGATCGGGAACCGTCACCCGCTGGCGGGATCGCCGGCCCACCGGCTCCGCCCGCGCCCCTCGCGGGTCAAGAGGCCGCAGAAGAACAGGTCGATCGCGCGCTCGAAGGCTTCGCGCGGGCCGAGACCGGTGCGCGCGAGCACGTCGGGGTCGTGAACGCCCTTGATGACCTGAAGCCAGTATTCGATCAGGAACGTCACGTCGATGTCGGGGCGCACCATGCCCTGTTCCTGGCCGGTCGCCAGCACCCGCCCGAACAACAGCGGAATGTTCTGTTCCTTGATCTCCTCGAACGCGCGATAGAGATGCGGCGCGAACCGCTGGAGGTCGTGAAGGAATTCGCCGTTGACCGTGCCGAAATGCGCGGCGATCAGCGAGAAGATGCGCTCGAGCTTGTCGGGAAAGCCCACCGGCGAAGCGATGATGAGGCCGACCTCGCGGCGGATGGTGAGCTTCGTCGCCTCGAAGATCGCGAGCACGATCGCATCCTTCGAGGGGAAATGGACATAGAGCGTCTTCTTGCTCATGCCGAGCGCGTGGGCGAGACCGTCCATGGTCAGGCGGCTGTATCCTTCCCTCAGCGCCTTTTCCCGGGCGACCGCCAGAATGCGGCCTGCCGGCGTATCGTCGAGGTCGATCGGGGGAAGGACGAGCGGGTCGGTCACGATCCGGGACGATCTCCTGGGGGCCGCCTCGGAAAACCGCACGACCGGATCGAACCGTCCGCGCGGCCGCGACACACCCGGGCCGCGGCCGGCACGCCCGGGAGGAAGA
>JAEZMP010000106.1 GCA_023442215.1 Pseudomonadota bacterium | reverse complement strand
GCGCCCGGGTCATCGCCCGGGTCGCCTCGGCGCCCTCGACGGCGGCGGCGGCCGCGGCGGCGAGCCCCGAGGGTCCGAGCGCCCTCAGCGCCGGATCGAGCGCATCCACCAGCGTGCGGGCGCCAGGCGTCGCGCCTCCATAGAAGGTCATGCGGTCGAGGCCGGCAAGGAGCGCGGCGGCGAGGTCGCCGGTCTCGCGCATCGCCTTGGCGCTGGCGGTGAAGAAGATCGACATCAGCACGCCGCTCGATCCGCCCATGGCCTGGCCGAGCGTCTCGCCGATGACCTGCATCGTGGCGGCGGGATCGGCCAGCGGCAGCGCGGCAAGGCGGGCCTCGATCGCCCGCGCACCGGTCGCCACCGTCGAGCCGGTATCACCGTCGCCCGCCCGCGCGTCGAGACGGTTGAGTTCCTCTTCCAGCCCGACGAGGGTCGTGCAGGCGGCGAGGATCACGGCCTCCACTGCCGGATCGCGGCTGGCCGCAGGCGCCGCATCGTGAACGGCCGCCGGGGCCGGCACCGTCTGCACAGGGCCGGCCACGACCGCCGGGCGCCACGACAGCGGCTCGACCGCGGATGCGAGCGCCGCCTCGCGCCCGGCATCGAGCCGGAGCAGGGAGAGGGAGAAGCCATTCATGTTGAGCGCGGTCATCAATGCCGCCGGGCCGATGACGAGCTTGACGCGCGCGCCGAGCGGGGAGCGCAGCACCGTGTCGGCGATCAGGCTCATTTCCAGCGGCGGCACGGCGCCGAGATTGTTGATCAGCAACGCGTGGTCGGCGCCGGGCGTGAGCTTCGCGGCGAGCCGCTCCGCCATCAGCGTCGTGATGGCCTCCGCCGCCTGGAGCGGGATGCGCTCGACGCCGGGCTCGCCGTGAATGCCGAGGCCGAGTTCGCCCTCGTCGGCCCCGAGCCGGGCCTCATGGGCCTGTCCGGGAATGGAGCAGGACGACAGCGACACGCCGAGGGAGGCGATGTCGGCGGCGGCGGACCGCGCCGCGGCGGCGACGGTGGCGAGATCCGCGCCCGTCTCGGCATGATGACCGGCGATCTTGTGCACGAACAGGGTGCCGGCGACGCCGCGCGGCTGGTCGAGATCGGGCAGGGCGATGTCGTCGGCGACGATCACCATCTCCACCGCGAAGCCCTCGGCGCGGGCGCGTTCCGCGGCGAGACCGAAATTGAGGCGGTCGCCGGTATAGTTCTTGACGACGAGCAGGCAGCCCGGCGTGCCGGTGACGGCCCGGATCGCGGCGAGCACGGCCTCGACGCTGGGGGAGGCGAAGATCTCGCCCGACACGGCGGCGGTGAGCAGGCCCCGGCCGACAAAGCCGGCGTGGGAGGGTTCGTGGCCGGCGCCGCCGCCGGAAACCACCGCCACCTTCGACTTGTCCCAGTCGGCGCGCACCACGACCTTGATGTCGGGATAGGTGTCGAGCCGGGCGAGGCGGCCCGGCGGGGATGTCCGCAGCAGGCCATCCAGCGCCTCGGTGACGATGCTTTCGCGGCGGTTGAAGAAGTGTTTCATCGCTGCCTTCCAGATCCGATCGGTCCGTAACGTAACAAGGCGCGGGCGTCGTCGCCCCGGCCGGTCAGACGAGCCTCTGCCCATCGGCACCGAAATAGAGCGGCGTGCGCAACGCGAGCCGGATGCGGTCGCCGGGTCCGACCGGCCGGTCGGGATCGGCCAGCGTCACCAGCTTGTGGCCGCCCACCCGGATATGAAGATGATTCTGGTCACCGAGATGTTCCACCCAGTCGATCTCGGCATTTCCGTCGGATGCAAGCGCGATATCGAGATGCTCGGTGCGCGCGCCGACGGTGCGCGTGCCGGCGGGGGCAGCCGGAGCAGGCAGAAGGTCGGCCGGCAGCAGGTTGATGTGCGGCTGGCCGAGGCGCGCGGCGACGTGGAGATTGGCGGGATCGGTGTAGATTTCCCGCGGCGTGCCGATCTGCACCAGCCGCCCCTCGGCGAGAATGCCGATCCGGTCGGCCATGGTCATCGCCTCGATCTGGTCGTGGGTGACGTAGAGCAGCGTGGCGCCGAGTTCCTTCTGGATGCGCTTCAGCTCCAGCCGCAGTTCGCCCCGCAGCTTGGCGTCGAGCGAGGAGAGCGGCTCGTCCATGAGATAGATCGCCGGCCGCCGCACCAGCGCGCGGCCGATGGCGACGCGCTGCATCTCGCCGCCGGACAGGCGGGTGGAGCGGTTCTCCAGCTTGTGGTCGATGCGCACCATGCGCGCGACCGCCCGCACCCGGGCGTCGATCGCCTCGGCGCTCATCCGCCGCGCGGGCGAGCGCAGCGGGAACGCCAGGTTCTCGTACACCGTCAGGTGGGGATAGAGCGAATATTGCTGGAAGACGAACGCCACGTCGCGGCTCGCCGGAGACTGGCCGTTCATCGCCACGCCGCCGATCGCCACGGTTCCGGCATCGGCGCGCTCGAGCCCGGCGATCACCCGCAGCGTGGTGGTCTTGCCCGCCCCGGTCGGCCCCAGCAAGACGACGAACTCACCGTCGGCGATGTGGAGATCGATGCCCTGCAGCGCCTGCTTCTCGCCGAAGCGCTTGCTGATTCCCTTCAACGCAACGTCAGCCATGGACGCCTTCTCCGTGCAGCGCGGAGCGGATGGCCCGGCCGGATCCGCAGTTGAACAGCGACAGCCGCTCGCTGTTGAAGCTGAGCCCCACCGGCTCGCCGATGCGGTAGCGCCTGTCCGCCGGCAGGCGCGCGCGGATCAGGCCGCCGGTGGTCTCGACGGTGACGATCTGGTTGGTGCCGAGATATTCGCTGCCATAGACGGCGCCGCGCAGCGCGGACGCATCCGAGAAGCGGACATGCTCCGGCCGCACCCCGAGGGCGAGTTCCCCCGGCGCGACCTCCTCGCGGACCGCCGGCACCGCGAGTTCCGCCTCACCGATGCGCACCGCGCTGGTGCCCCGCGCGAGGCCGGACGTGAAGCGGATGAAGTTCATCGGCGGCGAGCCGATGAAATCGGCGACGTACATCGAGGCCGGGCGGTTGTAGATCTCCTGCGGCGTGTCGAACTGCTCGATCACGCCGTGGTTCATCACCGCGATCTTGTCGGCCATCGCCATGGCCTCGATCTGGTCGTGGGTGACGTAGACGGTGGTGGCGCGGATGCGGTTGTGGAGTTCCCGCAGCTCGCGGACCATGAACTCGCGGAACTCGGCGTCGAGCGTGCCGAGCGGCTCGTCCATCAGGAAGCATTTCGGCCGCCGCACGATGGCGCGGCCGAGCGCGACGCGCTGGCGATCGCCGCCGGCGAGCCCGGAAACCGAGCGGTCGAGGATGTGGTCGATCTGGAGAAGCCGCGCGGTCTCTTCCACCCGCCGGCGGATCTCCGCCCGCGGCACGCCCTGGGCCCGGAGCGGAAAGCCGATGTTCTTGCGCACGTTCATGTGCGGATAGAGCGCGAACAGCTGGAACACGAAGGCGATGTCGCGCTCGCGCGCCCGGTTGAAGGTGACGTCTTCGCCCGCCAGCCGGATGGTGCCGCTGGTCGGCAGTTCCAGCCCCGCGATCATGCGCAGCGTCGTGGTCTTGCCGCAGCCCGAGGGGCCGAGCAGCGCCAGGAACTCGCCATCGGCGACGGTGAAGGTGGAATCCTCGACGGCGACGAAGCTGCCGAAGGCCTTGCGCAGGTTTTCGACCCGGATTTCAGCCATGACCTACTCCGGAAACTTCGACACGATCATGAACAGGACCGTGCCGGCGAGCAGCGTGATGAAGGAATAGGTGTAGAGCACCAGCAGGAACGGCTGGAACAGCATCAGGAAGCCGGCGCCGATGATCGCCACCGCCAGCGCCTCCATGGGACCGCGGCGCAGGAAGAAGGGCCGGCGCCGCCGCGCCGGCGCGGCCGTCGTCGCCTCAGGCATGGGACCGCTCATTTGCGCACCGCTCCGAAGGTGATGCCGCGCAGCAGCTGCTTGCGGAGCAGGATCGTGAACACGAGGATCGGGATCAGGAAGATCGTGGTGCCGGCCGCCACCGCGGGCCAGTCCTGGCCGCCTTCGCCGATGATGGTCGGGATGAAGGGCGGTGCCGTCTGGGCGCTGCCGGAGGTGAGCAGCGACGCGAAGGCATATTCGTTCCAGGCGAAGATCAGGCAGAAGATGGCGGTGGCCGCGATGCCCGTGGTCGCCTGCGGCAGCACCACCTTGCGGAACGCCTGCAGGCGGGTATAGCCGTCGATCATCGCCGCCTCCTCGTATTCGCGGGGGATCTCGTCGATGAAGCCCTTCAGCAGCCAGACCGCGAGCGACACGTTGACCGCCGTGTAGAGCAGCATCATGCCGATGGCCGTGTCGGACAGGCCGAGCTGGCGGTACATCAGGTAGATCGGGATCGCGACGGCGATGGGCGGCATCATCCGGGTGGACAGGATGAAGAACAGCAGGTCGTCGGCGAGCGGCACCTTGAAGCGCGAGAACCCGTAGGCCGCCAGCGTGCCGAGCAGCACCGCGAGGAAGGTGGAGCCGAACGCGATGATCAGCGAGTTGGCGAAGCGCGGCAGGAAGTTCGATGCCCCTACGATCACCATGTTGCGCTCGCGGCTGACCGCGTCGCACACGCCGCTCGGGGGCGGCAGCGCCGCGATATAATCCGGCGTCTGGCGGCTGCGGGTGGTGAAGAGGTTGCAGTAGCCTTCGAGCGACGGGGTGAACAGCACCTTCGGCGGATAGGAGATCGAATCCGGCGGCGACTTGATGCTGGTGAGGAAGATCCACACCAGCGGCACCATGGTGATCAGCGCATAGACGATGACGAGCGTGCCGGCGATGCGCTTGGAAGTCGGGCTCGGTTCGACGACCGAGTGGGCGGCGTTGGCCGAGCTCATCTCTGCTTCACCCTGTTGAGCGCCTTGACGTAGATGTTGGCGAGGCCGAACACCGCGACGAAGAGAACGATGGCGAAGGCGGAGGCCCGGCCGGTCGCCCAGGCCTCGAACGCCTGCCGCTTCAGCGTGATCGACGCGACCTCGGTGGTCGAGCCGGGGCCGCCGCCGGTGAGCAGGTTCACCATGTCGAACATCTTGAAGTTCTCGATGCCGCGGAACAGCACCGCGAGCATGATGAACGGCAGCGCCATCGGCACCGTGATCGACCAGAACTGCCGCCACGCGGAGGCGCGGTCGACTTCGGCGGCCTCGTAGATGTAATCCGGGATCGAGCGCAGCCCGGCGAGGCAGATCAGCATCACGTAGGGCGTCCACATCCAGGTATCGACGATGATGATCGCCCAGGGCGCGAGCTTCACGCTGCCGAGCATCTGGATCTCGGAGGTCGGGATGCCGCTGACGAACGACACCGCGTAGGCGAACAGCCCGATCTGCGGCTCGTAGAGGAAGCGCCAGAAATTGCCGACCACCGCCGGCGACAGCATCATCGGAATGAGGATGAACGTCGTCCAGAAGGCGTGGCCGCGGAACTTGCGGTCGATGAGATAGGCGAGCCCGAAGCCGAGCACGGTCTGCAGCACGATGGTCCAGAACACGAAGTGCGCCGTGGTCTGCATCGCCGCCCAGATGTCCGGGTCGTTCAGCATCCGCGAATAGTTGCCGAGACCGACATTCTGCACGACCGCGTTCGGCCGGTTGGCGCGGTAGTTGGTGAAGGACAGGTAGATCGCCCACACCAGCGGGAAGATGTTGATGGCGAGCAGGAGCGCGATGGTCGGCGCGATGAACAGCCATGCGATCGCGCGGTCCGACAGGCCGCGGATCCTGGCCGCCAGCGGCTCCGGCGCCGCCTCCGCGGCCCTTCGCAGCGCCTTCTCGGCAAAGGTGTCGTTGGAACTCAAGGGTCGCATCCTGTGACAGCCGTGCCGGCGCACGGGCGGGGATGAAGGCGTTCGGCCGCGTCGGCGCGAAAAGACCCGCGAAAGGACCCGTGCCGGCCCTGGAATCTCCGCCGCGGCCGGAACGATCCGGCGGCGGCGGTTCGGGCTGTCGGGACCCGGACGGTTCGCGGTCGGGACCGGGAACCGCCGCGGCGACGCGCCGGCACGGGAGTTTCAGCGGGAAGAAGAGGAGACGCGCCGTCCCCCCGGAATGCGCGGGCCGGTCAAGGCCGGCCCGCGACGGACCGGATCGCCGGATATCGGCGACCGGATGTTGCCCGATCGGATCTTGCCGATCAGATCCTGTCTTGGCCTCAGATCTTGCCTTCGTCCTTGAAGATCTCGGTCCAGTCCTTCACGAGCTCATCGAGCGCTTCCTGCGCGGTGCCCTTGTCGGCGACGACATAGTCGTGCACGCGCTTCTGCATCGCCTGCAGCAGCTCGGCGTAGCTCGGCTCGGCCCAGAAGTCCTTGACGATGGCCATGGATTCCAGGAAGGCCGGGGCGTAGGGCTGGCTCGTGGCGAAGTCGGGGGCGTCGACAACCGCCTTGAGGCAGGAATAGCCGCCGAGCTTCCACCACTTCGCCTGCACGTCCGGCTGGGCGAACCACTTGATGTATTGCAGCGCGGCGTCGCGCTTGTCGGAGTAGGACACGACCGAGATGCCCTGGCCGCCGAGCTGGGCGAAGTGGAACTTCTCTGCCGGATTCGGGAAGAAGCCGATGCGGTCGCCGCCGACCTTCTCGTCCTTGTAGAGGCCGGGCCAGGTGAAGGCGAAGTTCATCTGCATCGCCACCTGCCCGGATTTGAAGGCGTCGGCGGATTCGACCATGTAGACGTTGGAGCTGCCCGGCGGGGTGCAGCAATCATAGAGCGACTTGTAGAATTCCAGGCCCTTCGCCGCTTCGGGCGAATTGACGAAGCCCTGCATGTCGTAGGGCTTGTCCGGGTTTTCGTACTGGAAGCCCCAGTCGTAGAGGACGTTCGTCACGCCCATGGTGATGCCTTCCGAGCCGCGCTCGGTATAGAGCGAGGCGCCGTAGACCGTCTTGCCGTCGATCTGGCGCTTCTGGAAGAACTCGGCGATCTGCTTGAGCTGGTCGTAGGTCTTGGGCGCGGCGAGATCCCAGCCGTACTTCTCCTTGAATTCCTTCTGGATCTCCGGGCGTTCGAACCAGTCCTTGCGGTAGGTCCAGCCCACCACGTCGCCCATCGCCGGCAGCGCCCAGTAGTTCGGCGTGTTCTTCGGCCATTCCGAATAGCCGACCACCGTCGCCGGCACGAAGTCATCCATCTTGATGCCTTCCTTGGCGAAGAAGTCGTTCAGCTTGACGTAGTGACCGTTCTCCGCCGCGCCGCCGACCCACTGGCTATCGCCAATGATCAGGTCGCAGAGCTTGCCGTGGGAATTGAGTTCGTTGAGGAACCGGTCGGCATAGGCCGTCCACGGCACGAACTCGAATTTCATGTCGATGCCGGTCTTGGAGGTGAAGTCCTTCGACAGCTCCACCAGCGCATTGGCCGGATCCCACGCCGCCCAGCACAGCGTGAGCTGTTCCGCCTTCGCCGCCTGCGGCATCGAAAAGGGCAAGGCAACGGCGATCGCCCCGAGAAGGGGTATCCACTTCTTCAGCATGCTCTCCTCCCAGAGATCGAGGCGGATTCATTGTCCGCCTCCTTGGCGCCCGCGTTCCGGCTGCGCCGGTCGCGTTTAGCTTTGTGTTTAGTTATGGCGACATCACTCAACATTGCAAGCGCAATTCGATGCTGCGATGCAGCGTCGCCATGGGGAGAACGGGCAGGCTTCTGCGGAAAAAAGGCGGTGGGGCAGACGCACGGCCGCCGTGTGGCAGCGGCCGTGCGGGACTAAACACGCTCCGGGTCAGAGGCCGGCGAGGCGCGCGCCTTCCTTGGCGTCCTCCTCGGTGTCGTAGAGCGCCACGACACCGGTCGGGAAGACGACGAGCCAAGGCTTCAGCCAGTCCTCGGGATGGACGAGATCGTCGCGGTGGACGATGCGGGCGGCGAACTCGGACGACAGGATGGCGGCGTCTTCCTCTCCCGCCGCGTCGTCTTCCACCGCGGAGGCCGGGCGGCGGCCGGTCATGGCCGGGCCTCTTCCGGGATGCGCAGCGGAGCCGCGGTGAGGGCCGCGATCTCCGCTTGGGACACGCCGGGCGCGCATTCGACGAGCGTCAGGCCGTCCGGACCGATATCGATCACGCCGAGATCGGTGACGATGCGGTCGACCACGCGCCGGCCGGTGAGCGGCAGGGTGCAGGCCTCCAGGATCTTCGGCTCGCCCCGCGCGGTGTGCTCCATCAGCACGACCACGCGCTTCACCCCGGCGACGAGATCCATCGCGCCGCCCATGCCCTTCACCATCTTGCCGGGGATCATCCAGTTGGCGAGATCGCCCTCGCGGGACACCTGCATCGCGCCGAGGATGGAGAGATCGATGTGGCCGCCGCGGATCATGGCGAAGGAATCGGCCGACGAGAAATAGCTCGTCGTGGGCTGCTCCGTGACGGTCTGCTTGCCGGCATTGATGAGGTCGGCGTCCTCCTCGCCCTCGAACGGGAACGGCCCCATGCCGAGCATGCCGTTCTCGCTCTGGAGCGTGACGTTCATGCCGGCGGGAATGAAGTTGGCGACGAGGGTGGGGATGCCGATGCCGAGATTGACGTAGAACCCGTCCCTCAGTTCGCGGGCGGCGCGGGCCGCCATTTCGTCTCGCGTCCAGGCCATCACACCGCTTCCTTCTCGCTCGCCGCAGGCCGCGGCCGCACCGTGCGCTGCTCGATGTGCTTGCGGCTGCCGGGCACATGCACCAGCCGCTGCACGAAGATGCCGGGCGTGTGGACATGATCGGGGTCGATCCCGCCGGCCGGCACGAGGTGCTCGACCTCGGCCACCGTCACGCGGGCCGCCGTCGCCATCATCGGGTTGAAGTTGCGGGCGGTCTTGCGGAAGACGAGGTTGCCTTCGCTGTCGCCCTTCCAGGCGTGTACAAGCGCCAGGTCGCCGAAGATGCCGCGCTCCATCACGAAGGTCTCGCCATCGAACTCGCGGGTTTCCTTGCCCTCGGCGACGAGGGTGCCGACACCGGTGCGGGTGAAGAAGGCCGGGATGCCGGCCCCGCCGGCGCGGATGCGCTCAGCCAGCGTTCCCTGCGGGGTGAACTCGAGCGCAAGCACACCGGAGAGATATTGCTCGGCGAACAGCTTGTTCTCGCCCACATAGGACGACACCATCCTGTCGATCTGCCGGCTTTCGAGCAGCACCCCGAGGCCGATGCCGTCGACCCCGGCATTGTTGGAGACGACGGTGAGGCCCTTCACGCCCGCGAGCCGCACGGCCTCGATCAGCGTCTCGGGAATGCCGCAGAGCCCGAAGCCGCCGGACAGGATCGTCATGCCGTCGGACAGAACATCCGCCAGCGCTTCGGAGGCGGTCGGGTAGATCTTGTTCATGGGATGATCCGGGAGTTCGTGGCGGACGGACCGCCGGGACCGGCGGGGGCGCGGTCCCGGCGACGCTCAGGCCGGCGTCACGCCGCTTCGGCGCGCTCCGGCACGGGCAGGCCCAGCCACTCGCGGTAGAAGGTGTCGATGTCCGGCTCGAAGTCCCGGATCACCGGATACCAGGGCGTCGGGGCCTCGACGTCGTGCAAGGTGCCGCATTCGGGGCAGTAATATTCGCGCAGCACCTGCCAGGACGGCGTCGGAGCCATCAGCCGCGGATAGATCTGCTCCAGAGCCTCGGGCGTGTCGCGCACGCGGACGCGGGCATGCAGCTTCCAGTTCTGCCGCCAGTCGCAGAAATCATGCCCGCACTCGCAGCGCACCTTCCACTGCCGCGTCGTCTTGTGCTGCACGATGTAGAGCTTGGGGCCGAGCGGCAGGACGATGCGGTCGTCCCACGGCACGCGCTCCTGCAGGATCTCGATATACATCCGGAAGCGCTCGGGATCCTTCGGCGTCGAGAGCATCTGGTGAAGGGTATCGTGGTCGATCTTGCCGTCGATGAGATCGGAGATCTTGGCACGGGTATAGGCCATGGCTGTTTCCTCGCCTGTCTTGTTCTTTGAGGGTTCGATGCCGGGCGCCGGGGCGGAGCCCGGCGCCCGAGCGGTCGCGTCGCAGGCTCATTCCTCGACGAACTGCACCGTCTTGACGTCCGGCAGTTCGGAGAGGTCCATCGAGTAGTTCGACCCGTAGTGGGGGATGTCGAGCTCGTCCTCGGTCAGCATCCAGTCGTCCGGCAGGTCCCAGAACGCCTTGAAGTCGGCGAGGAAGCGCGGGCCGAGCTTGAACGAGGCGGCGAACATCTGCTTGACGTGGTCGCCGGCGCCTTCCTTGGCGAGGATCCGGGTGCGCTCGCCGGCGATCCATTCCGATGCCGGCACGGAACCGGCGATGCGTTCCCGGCGGATCGCGGCGCGCCGCTCGTCGGTCGCCGCTTCGTCGACCACGTAGGCCTCGTGCTCGCGGCGCGTCACCACGCCGTAGACGCTCAGCGCGAAGCGCTCGAGCAGGTAGCCGCCATTGAGGTCGTCGGCCACCGATTGCGGATCGCGGTCGATCGGGTCGCCGAAGCCCGGGCCGCCGCGCATGTAGTTGAGATAGAGATCGTAGTCGGAGAACATCTCCTCCGTGGTGATCGCCTGCTTGTCGCGCTTGATCACCGCGTCCTTGATGAGGCCGTCCCACACCGGATGCTCGGGATCGGTGTCGCCGCCGAGCGGGATCGGCTTGCCCGCCTCGATGAGGTCCTTCAGGCCGGTCTTGTGCGCGGCGAAGCGATAGCCGGATGCCGCCGGATAACCGCCCATCAGCCCCCAGTCGGAGGAGATGTGGCCGTTGCCCATGAAGAACATGGTCCAGTCCTTGGCATTCCAGACGAGGCGAAGGCTCTCGAAGCCGCATCCGCCGCGATATTTGCCGGCGCCGCCGGAACTCGCCTTGATCTGGCGGCCGAGATAGACGAGCGGCTCCGCCAGCTCCCAGATCTCCATGTCGCCCATGTCGCCTTCCGGGTTCCAGATGGCGGCGGCATGGCTGAGGCCGTCGCCGACGGCGGTGGC
>JAEZMP010000085.1 GCA_023442215.1 Pseudomonadota bacterium | reverse complement strand
GAGGACCGACGTTCATGACCACCGCCGCCGACACCGCCGAGCTCGCCGCCGCCATCGAGGCCGCCTGGGAAGACCGCGCCACCATCGACGCCGCGACCAAGGGAGCCGTGCGCGACGCGGTGGAAACGACGCTCGCCCTGCTCGACGGCGGAGAGGTGCGGGTCGCCGAGCCGCAGGGCGAGGGCTGGGCGGTTAACCAGTGGGCGAAGAAGGCGGTGCTGCTGTCGTTCCGCCTCAACCCCATGGCCGTCATTTCCGGCGGTCCCGGCCAGGCGGTGTGGTGGGACAAGGTGCCCTCCAAGTTCGACGGCTGGACCGGCCGCGATTTCAGCGCCGCCGGTTTCCGCGCCGTGCCGGGCGCCATCGTGCGCCGCTCGGCCTACATCGCGCCGGGCGTGGTGCTGATGCCGTCCTTCGTCAATCTTGGCGCCCACGTCGCCGAAGGCACCATGGTCGATACCTGGGCCACCATCGGTTCCTGCGCCCAGATCGGCCGCAACTGCCACATCTCCGGCGGCGTCGGCATCGGCGGCGTGCTTGAGCCGCTTCAGGCCGGCCCGGTGATCATCGAGGACGATTGCTTCATCGGCGCCCGGTCCGAGGTTGCCGAAGGCGTGGTGGTCGGCCGCGGCGCGGTGCTCTCCATGGGCGTGTTCCTGGGCGCGTCGACCAAAATCGTCGACCGGGAGACCGGCGAGGTGTTCGTCGGCCGCGTGCCGCCCTATTCGGTGGTGGTGCCGGGCGCGCTCCCCGGCCGCCCGCTGCCGGACGGCACGCCGGGCCCCTCGCTCGCCTGCGCCGTCATCGTCAAGCGCGTCGACGAGCGCACCCGCTCCAAGACCTCGATCAACGAACTCCTGCGCGACTGAGCGCTTTCCGATCTGAACGGCACGGATATGCTCTGAGCGCCGGAAAGCGACCGTCGGGAAGGTGGACGCGAATTCACTTCCCGGCGCGCCTCCGCCGTGGTGGAGTTCGCGGCGTGAACGCATTTCGTTCCGCAAAGACGCCGCGATCACGGGGAGACGCGGCTCTTCGCCGTGTCTTCGCTGGGGATCACCATGTCCATCCGTTCGCTGTTCTTCCGCTTTGACGGCCGTATCTGCCGCAAGGACTTCTGGATCGGCCACATCGCCGTCGACATCGTCATGGCCGCACTCGGCGCGGCGCTGGTGTTCGGCAATGCCGGCATCGCCGCCTCGGTCGGTGTCGCGCCCTCGTTCGAACTCGGCGTCGCCGGCAACGTGATCGTCTCCGTCGCGATGCTGGTCGCTGTGGTCGCCGGCTTCGCGGTCGCGATCAAGCGGCTCCACGACCGCGATCGCTCGGGCTGGTTCATCCTGGTGTTCTCGATCCCGGGCTTCGCGCAGGGCCTGAACCCCGTGCTGCCGCCGGCGGCCGCGAACGCGATCCACACCGTGCTCTCGGTGGTGTTCGGCGCCTGGTACTATGTCGAGCTCGGCTTCCTGCGCGGCACCGTGGGCGACAATCGCTTCGGCCCGGACCCGCTCGACGACGCGCGCTGATGCGCGCCCCGTGCGCGCCTCGAGGCGCGTTCTGGTATGGTGATTGAGCGCCGATTCACCGCGCGAGGGGCGCGCAACGGCGACAGCGCGCAGGGACGCGCGACGGCATCACCAACGGGGCGACATCGCATGGGTTTCGGGGCGCTGTTTTTCGGGTTCGGCGGCCGCATCGGCCGCAAGACCTACTGGCTCGGCCATATCGGCATCTTCATCGTCGCGGTCGCGGCCATCGCCATTCTCGCGGTGGCGGTGGGTGACCGGTTCCAGGCCATCGCGCCGGGCGACGAGATCACCATCTTCGCCCTGCCGGCGGGTGCGCTCGTCTTCGTGCTCGCGGTCGAGGTGATCCTGACCATCGCCTCGCTGGCGCTCACGGTGAAGCGGCTCCACGACCGCAACCGCACCGGCTGGCTGGCGCTGATATTCTATGTGCCGTCGTGGCTGCACAACATCCTTGCGGAATCCCCGCCGTTCGGACCGGCCTTCTGGCTGACCTCGGTGGTCGCGGCGGTCGCCAGCCTCGCGGCACTGTGGTTCCTGATCGAACTCGGCTTCTTCCGCGGCACCCGCGGACCGAACCGGTTCGGCGAGGATCCGGTCGGCATTTGACCATCCGTTCCAAGATCACGCCTCTTTGCAGAGATGTAACATCTGCGTCTTGATCCTGACGGTTGGTCGGTCTTATATGGCACTCGTCGAAATTGGCCGGATTTCTTGGCAGCTTCGTCACGGAATGGCCGGCACGGCCGACCGGACGGGAGAGGGCCACGAACATTTGTTCCAATCCTCGCGCAAGCCGATTGGACACGCCCGTGCGTGACGGTCGATCTCTATATCTAAGACGTGAAAGGATGTGCCATGAGCAAGGGCACAGTGAAGTGGTTCAACGCGCAGAAGGGCTACGGCTTCATTCAGCCCGATGACGGGGGCAAGGACGTGTTCGTCCACATCTCCGCCGTCGAGCGCGCGGGGCTGCACGAGCTGCGTGAAGGCCAGAAGATCGCCTACGAGATCCTGACCGACCGTCGCACGGGCAAGTCTTCGGCCGGCAATCTGCAGGCCGCCGAGTGATTGGACGCCGCCCCCCTGGGGCGGCTTCTTGATTTTGGGAACGGCGCTCCTCGGGGCGCCGTTTCTTTTTGCGCCGGCCGCGCTGCGATCCGGTCTATCCGCCCGCCCGCACCACGGCCACGAAGCGCTCGCCATAGCGCTCGCGCTTGGCCTCGCCGACGCCGGAGATCCGGCCGAACTCGGCCATCGAGCGGGGCCGGCGGGTGGCGATCTCGATCAGCGTGGTGTCGTGGAAGATCACGTAGGGCGGCACGCCCTGGTCGCGGGCGAGCGACAGCCTGAGCGCGCGCAACGCCTCGTAGAGCCGCTCGTCGGAGGCGTCCTCGAAGGCGGCGGGGGCGCGCGGACGGTCGGAGCGCGCGGCGCCGCGGCCGCCGGCCTTGCGGGCGCGCACGCCGTCCTCCTTCAGCTCGATCCGCCGCTCGCCCTTCAGCACGTCGCGGTAATCCGGTCCGAGGTGCAGGCCGCCGTGGCCCTCGACGTCGACCTGGATCAGCCCCATGGCGGCAAGCTGGCGGATGACCGAGCGCCAACCCTCGCGGCCGAACTCCTTGCCGCAGCCGAAGGTCTTCAGTCCGTCGTGGTTGAGCTGCCGCATCCGCTCGGTGGCGTTGCCGAGGAGGATGTCGATGATGTGGGCGGCGCCGAAGCGCTCGCCGGTGCGCAGGATCGCCGACATCACCTTCTGGGCGGCTTCCGTTCCGTCGAAGGTCTTCACCGGTTCCAGGCAGGTGTCGCAGTTGCCGCAGGGCTCGGCGAGCTCTTCCTCGAAATAGGCGAGCAGCACCTGACGCCGGCAGCGCGCGGTCTCGCAATAGCCGATCAGGGCGTCGAGCTTCTGCCGCTCCACCCGCTTCTGGGCTTCCGGAGCCTCCGAGGCATCGGTGAACTGCATCAGCTTGGCGACGTCCTCCATGCCGTAGAGCATGAGCGCCTCGGACTTCAGCCCGTCGCGCCCCGCGCGCCCGGTCTCCTGATAGTAGGCCTCCATGCTCTTCGGCATGTCCATGTGCACCACGAAGCGCACGTCGGGCTTGTCGATGCCCATGCCGAACGCGACGGTCGCGACCATGATCAGCCCTTCCTCCTTGAGGAAGCGGTCCTGGTTGGCGGCGCGGATCTCCTTGTCGAGGCCGGCATGGTAGGCGAGCGCCGGCCGGCCTTCTGCCGAAAGCGCGGATGCGAGTTCCTCCACCTTCGCCCGGCTCAGGCAGTAGATCACGCCCGCCTCGCCCGCGTGGTCGTCGAGGAACGCGCGCAGCTGGTTGCGCGGGCTCGTCTTGGCGCTGACGCGATAGCGGATGTTCGGCCGGTCGAAGCTGGCGAGGAACACCCGTCCGTCGCCAAGCGCCAGCCGCTCCAGGATGTCGCGCCGGGTCGGGCCGTCGGCCGTGGCGGTGAGCGCGATCCGCGGCACGGCGGGAAAGCGCTCGTGCAGCACGGTCAGCCGGCGGTATTCGGGGCGGAAATCGTGCCCCCACTGCGACACGCAGTGCGCCTCGTCGATGGCGAACAGGGCGATGTCGATGCGCTCCAGCAGCGACAGGAAGCCGTCGGTCAGAAGCCGCTCCGGCGCGACATAGAGCAGGTCGAGATGGCCGGCGAGCAGATCGCGCTCGACCGCCCGCACCTCGGAGAATTCGAGGCTCGAGTTCAGCATCGCCGCCTTGACGCCGAGCTGCCGCAGCGCCTGCACCTGGTCGTGCATCAGCGCGATCAGCGGGGAGACGACGATCGCCGTGCCCGGCCGGCAGAGCGCGGGCACCTGGTAGCACAGCGACTTGCCGCCCCCGGTCGGCATCAGCACGAGGCAGTCGCCGCCCTTCACGACATGCTCGATGATGTCGCCCTGCATCCCCCGGAAGCCCGGAAATCCGAACACGGATTTCAGGACGTCGAGCGGGCGCTGAACTTCGGAAACGGGCATGGCGGCGGATGTCTCCGGCGGAATGATTCGGGGGTGCCCCAACACCTAGAGCGCTTTCCGACCGGATGGAATCATCCGGTCGACAAGAAATCGCTCCAGATTCAAAGGTTCGAGCCTATCCTTGTCGTTCAGATCGTTCGATCTGAACGGGATATGCTCCAGAGCGCTTTCCGATCGGATGGAATCATCCGGTCGGCAGGATAGCCCGCGGACCCGGTGTGCCGGGGCGATTCAAGACTGGCACGTCGCGCAGAAGAAGGTCGAGCGGCCGTTCTGGGTGATGCGGCCGACCGTTCCCGCGCAGCCCGCCGTGCGGCAGGCGTCGCCCTCCCGGTCGTAGACCGCGAAGGTGTGCTGGAAGTAGCCGAGCGAGCCGTCGGCCTGGATGTGGTCGCGCAGCGTCGAGCCGCCGGCGGCGACCGCTTCCGTCAGCACGGCGCGGATCGCCTCGGCCAGACGCTCCGCCCGGGCGTTGGCGCTTCCGTCGGCATTCGCGATGGAGCCGGCCGGAGCGGCGGGCGAAAGCCCGGCCCGCCACAACGCCTCGCAGACATAGATGTTGCCGAGGCCGGCGATGCGGCGCTGGTCGAGCAGGGCGGCCTTGAGGCTCGTCGCCCGCCCGGCGAAGGCCTGCGCCAGCAGCGCGGGCGACAGCGCGTTGCCGAGCGGCTCGATGCCGAGGTGGCGGAACAGCGGATGGTCGTCGAGCCCCGCCGCATCCGCCAGCACCATGAAGCCGAAGCGCCGCGGGTCGTTATAGACGATCCGCGCCCCGCCCTCGAGATCGAACGTCACATGGTCGTGCGCGGCCGCCTTGGAGCGGGGATGATGGAACGCGCCGGGCGTATCGGCGCTTTCGGTCTCGATGCGGAACGAGCCGGACATGCCGAGATGCATGACGAGGGCGTCGGGGCCGTCGAGGCGGGCGATCAGGTACTTGGCGCGCCGGTCGAGCGCCTCCACCCGCCGGCCCCGGAGCCGGTCGGCGAAGCGCTCGGGAAACGGAAAGCGCAGGTCCGGCCGCCGGGCCGTGACGGTGATGAGGCGGCGGCCTTCCATCACCGGGGCGAGGCCGCGGCGCACGGTTTCGACTTCCGGCAACTCGGGCATCGCGGCACGGCCTCCCGGTGTTCGCGGCGGCGCCGCGCGGTTCGGTGCAGACGGATCGTCGGCGGACGGCCGTCGGCGGTCGCCGTCATGACGACGGCAGCGTTCAGATAGCGCGGCGGAGGGGCTTCCGCTATGGTCGCGCCGCATGACGGGTTGTTCGGCCCCGCCAAAACCGGGCCGGAAAGCGGAGAGATGGAGCGGATGGACGCGGAGTTCGGATTCAAGCGGATCGCGCTCGAGGAGAAGCAGGGCCTCGTCGACGACGTGTTCCACAAGGTCGCGCGCCGCTACGACATCATGAACGACCTGATGTCCGGCGGGCTGCACCGGCTCTGGAAGGACGCGATGGTCTCGTGGCTGTCGCCGCCGCGCAAGGGCCGGCCGGGCTCGTTCCAGGCGCTCGACGTCGCCGGCGGCACCGGCGACATCGCCTTCCGCATCGTGGAACGCTCCGACCGCGTCGCGGAGGCGACCGTGCTCGACATCAACGGCGATATGCTCGCGGTCGGGCACGAGCGGGCGGTGAAGCGCAAGCTCGACGACGCCGTGACCTTCGTCGAGGCCAACGCCGAGAGCCTGCCGCTGCCCGACAATCATTTCGACAGCTACACCATCGCCTTCGGCCTTCGCAACGTGCCCCGCCGCGAGGTGGCGATCGCCGAGGCGTTCCGGGTCCTGAAGCCCGGCGGGCGCTACATGTGCCTCGAGTTCTCCCACGTCGACATGCCCGTGCTCGACAAGGTCTACGATTTCTATTCCTTCAACGTCATCCCGAAGCTCGGCCAGGCCGTGGCTGGTGACGGCGAGCCCTACCGCTATCTGGTGGAATCGATCCGCACCTTCCCGAACCCGGAGCGCTTCGCCGCGATGCTCGGCCGGGCCGGGTTCGAGCGCGTGAGCTATCGCCTGCTCTCCGGCGGCATCGCCGCCATCCATTCCGGCTACAAGCTCTGAGGTTCGGCCGCGGACGTCCGCGGCCGGCTTCCTCCGTCCTTCTCGCATCCGTCCTTCTCGCATCAGAAACGCCACGTCGGCGAACGAACACAGGGATAGGGTCCCGGCCGCGTCTGGAGCGCTTCCCGTCCGGATGGCATCATCCGGCCGGAAAACGCTCCGGGCCAGACAGCCAGATCACGGT
>JAEZMP010000072.1 GCA_023442215.1 Pseudomonadota bacterium | reverse complement strand
GCGCTCTACTGATGGGCGACGCAGCGCGCCTGGGTCGACTTCGACAGCGTGCCGGTCGTGAAGTCGAACGTGGCGCGGATCTCGATGGCCGGCGTCAGGTCGTTCTTCTTGATCTCGGCGAGGTCCTTGCAGTTCTGCTTGGTCGGCTTCTGCTCGGTGCTCATCCAGAACGAGGCGCTCTTCGCGTCGGCGTCGAAGTCCTCCTCCGAATAGCCCGCCATGAACACGCGCGCCTTGCGGGCGAGGTCATAGATCAGCAGCGTCCGGTCGGGGCCGGTGCCGTCGTCGATCAGCAGGTACTTGCCTTCGAGCCGCAGCAGATAATAGGCGTCGTCGTCCTCGCCGTCCTTGGAGCCGATCACGAAATCCGACTTGCCGATCTTCGCGTTGCAGGCCGCCTTCGTGCCGGCCGCGTTGTTCTTCACGATCAGCCGCTCACCGACCGAGCCGTCCCGCTCCACCGCCGCGACGAGATAGAGACTGTTGGAGGCGCAATGGACGGCAGGCGCGGCCTGCGCGGGGGCCGAAATCACGAACGGCGCCGCCAGGAAGGCCGACAGGGCGGCGAGCTTCTGCACTTTCATCTGTAAGCCTATAATTTTGCTGGCAAATATATCGGAGGGCGCAGTGTAGGCCGCACCGTTCACGCTGGCAATCGTCGTGCGCGAGATCGCCGCCGTGGTCAGGGCGTGCGGCCCCACTTCGCCCAACAGGACGTCGCGCCGCGGTCCCGGCGGTGCTCGCCGGCCAGAGCCGCCCGGATGTCGCGGCTGTCCAGATGGAAGTTGGCCTCGGGCGCCAGCGTGCGGCGCGCGATCTTGGCCCTCGCCGCCGTCTCGAAGGCCGCCCGCTCTCCGGCGAACAGCGCCAGGCAGTCCTCGGGTGCGGCAGAGGCGCCGACGAGCACGCGGAAGGCGAGCCTGTGGACCATGCAGAAGCCCGCGTGGCCGGCGGGCCGGAAAGCGAGCGCGTCGACGTCCGCCCGCCATTCCGCCGGCGCAGGTCCGTCCATCGCTTGTCCGTCGTTCGCATGTCCGTGGTCTTGCCGACCGTCGCCGTCCGCGCTCATGGCTCGAGGCGCCGGTCGCGGGTGGCGGCCCGGTCCAGTGCCGCCAGGAACTGCTCGCGCACCATCGGCATCTCGATGCCGCGTGGGCCGTTGAGGTGGGCGTCGATGAAATGCCCGGTCAGCCGCAGGCCGGCGCGGATGTCGTCCGCGTCCGGATCGGCGTTCATGCCGCGATCGACCAGAAAGCGGGGCAGCGGCAGCAGGCGGTCGAGATAGGGCTCCGCAGCCGCCCGGCTCACGGCGCGGCCGGTGCGCGGCGAAACGTGGGTGAGGTCCGCGAGCGTGCCGGTCGCGGCGCAGCGGCTGAGATCGAGCCCGAAGCCCAGTTCCTCCAGCAGCGCGAGTTCGAAGCGCACCATCAGCGGGCCCGCATGGGCCGGCTCGTCGATGTGGTCGAGCACGATGGCGAACGCCTCGTAGAGCCCGCGGTGCGGATCGCGCTCCGGCAGCAGCGCGAGGTGCCGGCAGAGCGTGAGGATGCCGAAGCTCGCCACCGCGCTCTCGATCAGCCGCGCGGCGCGCGACACCAGCGGCTCGACGGCAGTGTAGGTGCCGAGCTGGTCGTCGATCCGGGCGCGCCAGACGCAGGCGACCGTGTTGCCCGGCTGCAGCACGGGCTGCATCCGCTTCGAACGTCCGGACCGCACCAGGCCGGCATGGCGGCCGTGCGCCGCGGTCATCAGTTCGGCGACGACCGCGCCCTCCCCGAGGGGCCGGGTGGAAAGCACGATGCCCTCGTCACGCCATTCCATCGCCGGCCGTCCTGACTGCCCGGCGTCACTCCGGGAATTCGAGCCCCATCTCGCGGTAGCGCTCGGGATCGTCCGACCAGCTGTCGCGCACCTTCACGAACAGGAACAGGTGCACCGGCCGCTCGAGGATCGCCGCGATCTCCTCGCGGGCGCCCTGCGAGATCGCCTTGATGGTCTGGCCGCCCTTGCCGAGCACGATCTT
The DNA here is from genome assembly GCA_023442215.1 of Pseudomonadota bacterium. GTDB lineage: Bacteria > Pseudomonadota > Alphaproteobacteria > Rhizobiales > Segnochrobactraceae > Pseudoxanthobacter. The sequence continues at coordinate 3,601 of JAEZMP010000072.1, read as the reverse complement.
CTTCTGGCTGTCGCGCTCGACGAAGATGGTCTGCTCGATGCGCACCGCGCCGCCCTTCACGTCCTTCCACTGCTCGGTCTCGACGGTGGAGGCGTAGGGCAGTTCCTCGTGCAGCCGCAGCATCATCTTCTCGCGGGTGATCTCGGCCGCGAGCTGGCGCATCGGAAGGTCGGAGATCTGGTCTTCCGGATAGAGCCACGGGCCGGGCTGAACCGCGCCGGCGAAATAGGTGAGCACGTCCTCGACGCCGCTGCCGGTCACGGCCGACACCATGAAGGTGCGCTCGAACCGCGCCTTCTCGTTCACGGCCTGGGTCAGCGCCAGCAGGCTGTCGCGCTTCACCACGTCGATCTTGGTGAGGATCAGCACCTTCGGCAGGTGCACGTCCGCGAGCGAGGCGAGGATCGCCTCGACCTCCTCGTCGATGCCCTTGCGGGAATCGACCAGCACCGCCACGAGATCGGCGTCCTTGGCCCCGCCCCACGCGGTCGAGACCATGGCGCGGTCGAGCCGCCGCTTCGGACGGAAGATGCCGGGCGTGTCGACGAACACGATCTGCGCCGGTCCGACCAGCGCGATGCCGCGCACCAGCGCGCGCGTCGTCTGCACCTTGTGGGTGACGATCGAGACCTTGGCGCCGACCAGCGCGTTGACGAGCGTCGACTTGCCGGCGTTCGGCGCGCCGATCAGCGCGACGAAACCGCAGCGCGTCTCGCCGTCGCCGGCCGCGCCCTCGGGGGGAGCGGTCCTATGGGTGCCGGCCGCGTGCGGCAGGGCATCGTCTTGGTCGTCAGGCGCCACTTCGGTTCTCCGGCCAGATTCCTTCGCGGATCAGCACGGCTGCCGCCGCCGTCTGCTCCGCCTCGCGTTTCGACTTGCCGCGCGCCTCGGCCGGCGCGATGCCGTCGAGCGTGACGAGGATCGTGAATACCGGCGCGTGGTCCGGTCCGGACCGCTCCACCTCCCGGTAGACCGGCGTCGGCAGTCCCCGCCCCTGCGCCCATTCCTGCAGCGTCGTCTTGGCATCGCGCGGCGCCATCAGCGTCTCGCGCATCCGCGGGCCCCAGAGCGTGCGCACCAGAGTCCGCGCCGCCTCGAAGCCTGCGTCGAGATAAACAGCCGCCAGCACCGCCTCGCACACGTCGCCGAGGATCGCGACCTTCCTGCGCCCGCCGCCCTGGGCCTCGCCGGCACCCACCAGCATCGCCTGGTCGAGCCCGAGCTCGACCGCGACGTCGGCGCAGGTCTCGCGCCGCACGAGCTGGTTCAGCCGCCGGGCGAGTTCGCCCTCGTCCGCGGCCGGATAGGCCTCGTGCAGCATCTCCGCCACGGCGAGCCCGAGCACGCGGTCGCCGAGGAATTCGAGCCGCTGGTAGCTCGCTGTCCCGACGGACGCGCCGGTCACGGCGCTCGGATGGGTCAGGGCCCGGCCGATCAGGGCCGGGTCCGAGAAGCGGTGGCCGAGCCGGGCTTCCAGCGCCGCGATCCGGCGTTCGTTGAGCGGGCTCATAGCAGCGTGAAGATCCGTCCCCAGCGCACGTCGGTCGGCCACTTCCAGATCTTCCAGGCGCCCTGGTCGCCGTCGACCGAGAAGAAGATCATCTCGGCCTTGCCGACCAGATTCTCGAACGGCACGTAGCCGACATGGTCCAGCACGCGGCTGTCGCTGGAATTGTCGCGGTTGTCGCCCATCATGAAATAGTGGCCGGGCGGCACGTTGTAGACCTGGGTGTTGTCCCAGAAGCCGTTCGGATCGAGGTCGAGCGTGTCGTAGCTCACGCCGTTCGGCAGCGTCTCGCGGTAGCGCTGGATCTGGCGCTCGACGCCGAACTGGTCGGTATCGTCATAGGTGCCGTCGGCCACCCGCGGCACCGCGACGTCGTTGATGTAGAGCACGCCGCCCTTCATCTGGATGCGGTCGCCGGGCAGGCCGATCACGCGCTTGATGTAGTCGGTCGAGTTGTCGGTCGGCAGCTTGAACACCACGACGTCGCCGCGCTTCGGCTCGGACGCCATGATGCGCCCCGAGAACGGCACGACGCCGAACGGGAACGAATAGCGGCTGTATCCGTAGGAATATTTCGAGACGAAGATGTAGTCGCCGATCAGCAGCGTATCCATCATCGAGCCGGACGGGATGTTGAACGGCTGGAACAGGAACGTCCTGACCACGAGCGCAAGCAGCAGCGCCTGGATGACGACCTTGGTGGTATCCCAGATACCGCCCTGCTTTTCGGCCTTTTGCGTTGCCAACTTCTCACTCGCAGATTTGTCGCTTGCCACAGCCGGTCAGCCTTTTCCCGCGGTTTCGCGCGATGCGGGGGTCGCGCCGTTCAAGGCGCCGTCCGCCTTCGATCCGTTGCCCCCGCATCGATCGGCCCGTCGCAGGCCATCGCGCTCCGGCTCGATGCAGCAACGCTCGCCGGGGATGAGCCCTACTTAAAGCGTCGCCCCTGGAATCGCAACAAAACCGCCGCGCCGCCCGCTGCCCGCCCGGCATCAGCGCTTCGGCCAGTCCTCCGGCCAGGCGGAGATCACCACGAAGGCCTGGGCCATCGGCGGCTCGTCGGTCATGGTCAGGTCGATGCGCGCGACGAAGCCCGGCGGGGTCATCGCGGCGAGCCTGTCGGCGGCGCTGCCGGTCAGCACCATGGTCGGCTGCCCGCTCGGCCGGTTGACGACCCCCATCTCCCGCCACGCCACGCCCATGCGGATGCCGGTGCCGAGCGCCTTGGAGCAGGCTTCCTTCGCCGCGAAGCGCTTGGCGTAGGAGGCCGCCCGCTCGGCCCGGCCGTCGGACTTGCGCTGTTCGACGCCGGTGAACACCCGGTTGGTGAACCGCGTGCCGAACCGCTCCAGCGTGCGCTCGATGCGGTTGATGTCGATGATGTCCGACCCGATGCCGATGATCATGACGGCCCTTTCATGACGGCCTCTTGCCGGCGCCGGCGGCGATTTCCGCCCTGACCTGCGCGCTCGTGGCCTCGCGCCGCGCCTTGAGGCGGGCCTCCTGACGCTTGCGGAACTCGGCCACCGCGATGCGCGTCGCGACATAGGTCACGAGCCCGCAGCCGATGCCGATCGGCAGCGAGCCGACGATCATCGGCTCGATGATCGGCCAGATCGTGCGCAGCGAATAGGTGGAGAGCTTGGCGGAAAGCTCGGAGACGTGGAACAGCGTCTCGGTCCCGGACTGCCCGAGCATGAAGCGTCCGAGCTTGTAGGTCGAGGCCCAGATGATCGGGAACGTGATCGGGTTGCCGAACCACGTCGCGATCACCGCCGCGATCACGTTGCCGGCCACCAGATAGGTGAAGGCGGTGGCGAGCAGGATGTGGAAGCCGAGGAAGGGCGTGCACGACACGAAAACGCCCGCGGCCGTGCCGATGGCGATGGCGTGCGGCGAGGCCCTGAGCCGCAGGATGCGCTTCACCATGTAATAGAACGACCGCCGCCACGACCGCGCCGGCCAGGCGGCGACCCGAAGGCGCTGCTTCCAGTTCAGGGGCTCGCGGCGGCGAAACAGCAAGGACGATCACCAGAGGCTTGCAGGTTGAGGCATCTCGGCGGGCGAAATGGCCACGCTGTCGCGCGGCCTGCC
>JAEZMP010000701.1 GCA_023442215.1 Pseudomonadota bacterium | reverse complement strand
CACAGCTTTAGAACTGTTAAAAACGCCCTTTAGATTTGTATCAATAACGTTATCCCATGACTTTTCACTCATTATCATAAGAAAGCAATCTTCAGTGATACCAGCGTTATTTATAAGAATGTCAATCCTACCATATTTCTCACATATATGATTAGCAGTATTATTTACAGACTCTATATCTGTAACGTCCATATAATATGCCTCAGCTCGTAATCCATTGGCTATCAGCTCTTCCTCAAGCTTTAAAGCTTCTTCCTTGCGACTTTTATAAGAAAATACTACAACAGCACCTTCTCTTGCAAAGGATTTAACTATAGCACTACCGATTCCTTTTGAGCCACCCGTTACAAAAACAATTTTATTATCAAATCTCATCTCTATACACTCCTAGACAGCTCCAAGAATTAAACTGTATACACCACCAGTTACATCATAGCCGTTTACCATAAAATACCTGAATTTACCATTCAAGCTTTCTTCATTAATAACATTTAATCCAATTTTAGAATCTGTTTCCTTATAGCCAATAGTTGGAGGTATCATACCTTTTTTCAGCCCTAATGCCGCTGCCAAGGTATTTATACTTAGAGAAGCACCCATAGTTTCTCCCACTGCACCCTTAATTGCAGTAACTGCTATATGTTCGGCCTTTTTTCCAAAGACTTCACGTATTGCCTCTGCTTCTACTAAGTCTCCTGTCACTCCCCCATTTGCAGCCATAAAAATACAGTCAATCTGATCCTTGTTTATTTTTGAATCTTCTAAGGCAACTGTCATAGCATTTACATATGCTTCACTATCAGTACCTGCTAATGCTCTTCCTGTGTTAGAGTAATCTATAGTACTTCCATAGCCAAGTATTTCACACATTATTTTTTGAGAATTTAAAAAAGGAGCACTTTCCTTTTCTAGGACCAGAACCGCTGCACCTTCAATTATTCTTGAGCCATCTCTATTAATATCTAAAGGTCTACATATAAAATCAGTATTTTGAGTTATATATTCCATAGAGCTGAAACATTCCTCCAGTTCGCTACAGTATTCCTCAATTCCACCTGACAATATAGCATCTGCTTTACCCGAATGCAGCAAATCACAGGAGTATGCAATGTTATTACTTCCTACTAGCATTGTACTGGCACCTTTTAATTTTAAATTTATACATGTATGACCAACTCCAGCATTATAAGATGTACCAGCAAATACCGTTGGACTGACTAAATCTACGCCACCAGAAACCAGCTTACTTCCAAAAGCCAAGTTGGTATTTAATGGGCCGTAGCCAGTAGTAAACACTGTCCCAATCCTAAATGGGTCGAATTCAATTCCGTTTAGGCTGCTGTTTTCCATAGCCAACTTTGATGTAACTAAAGTCATATATGAAAACCTGTCCATACGCCTTGCCACATTATTATTTATAATCTTGGGAATCTCCAGTGGTAATTTTATTTCCGCTGGATTGTGCTTGTCTACAGCATTTATGTTATTCCAGAATTCTTCAACTTCGTTGCCTTTACAGGAAATAACGCCTAACCCAGTTATGTAAATCTTCTCCATACAAATCCTCCATATACCAAAAAGTACTAATTATTAGTTTTCCATATCAAATGAATAAGAAATTTCACCAACTGCTACTATGGTATCTTCTACCTTAGCAGTGCACTTAACCCGTGCTAAATTTGCTACTTTCGTTTTAACCTCAGCTTCCACAATAAGTACATCCCCGGGCACTACTTTCTTAATAAACTTAACGTTATTCACATTACATAAATATCCTTTTAAACTACCATTTTTATTCTCAGTATTATAGAATGCAAATCCCCCTATTTGTGCCATCGTTTCAATAATTAAAACTCCAGGAAATACAGGTTCCTCAGGAAAGTGCCCCTGTACCCAAGGCTCATTTATAGTAATATTTTTAATACCGATGGACTTTTTTTCGTACTCAATATGTAGTATCTTATCAACCATTAAAAATGGAAAACGGTGTATAAGTACACTTTGAATTTCCTTAATTTCCATAGAGTGCCTCCACTTAATTTATAAAACATATAATTATAAACTTCAGCCTTCGTATCTTCCTACAACTATACTTGCATTATGTCCTCCAAAACCAAAGGAGTTTGATAAAGCTTTTTTAACTTCTTTCTTGATACTTTTTCCTTTTATCAAATTATAATTTTCAAATGCTTCATCTGGGTTTATGAGGGTTGAGGTTGGGGGTATCTCTCCTCTATCAACTGCTAAAAGGATTACCGCCAATTCTACACTTCCAGCAGCTCCAAGACAGTGACCTGTCATAGATTTCGTAGAGGATATAGCAACTTTGTAACTATCCTTAACCTCTTCGAAAAGCTTTGATATAGCACGGATTTCCATATCGTCATTTAGTTCAGTTGCAGTTCCATGTGTATTTATATAATCAATATCATTCTCACTTATTCCTGCGTCTTTTAGTGCCATCCTCATGGATTTGTATGCTCCAACCCCATCGGGGTTAGGACTAGTCATATGGTAAGCATCATTTCCTATTCCATACCCTAGAATTTCGCCATATATATGTGCATTTCTTTCTAAAGCCCTATTCAAGGATTCAACAATAATAGCCGTTGCTCCCTCTCCCATGGTCATACCATCACGATCACTTTCATAAGGCCTACAACCAGTAGCACTCATGCATTTAAGGCTATGAAATCCAGCAGCTGAAAAGTCGGTTAACGGATCTGCTCCTAAAATAATAACTACTTCGGCTTTTCCGCTTCTAATTAAGTCCAAAGCGATACTGGCTCCTCCAGTACCAGATGCACAAGCAGATATCGTGGTGTAAACAGGTCCCTTAACCCCTGCGTATTTAGATACCAACGTTGTGCAAGATGGTAAATCTATCAACCATTCAGGAGAACTCTCATTTTGGGCAAATTTATTTCTTACATGTTTCATTAACCAATAATTTCCTCCAAGTGAGGTTGAAAATGATATCCCAGCCTTTTTACCTAAGTCACTTATATCCTCCCTTGTTAGTCCACTATCCTCAAACGCCTCATCTAAAACTTTATAAGCAAGTGAAACAGTTCTTTCTGCATCACTTACACGTAAAGGCTCAGGGAATTTCATTTTAACCTCCCCTGCCATACATGAGCGTGTTCCCATACTCTGAAGCATTTCTGAATTACCTATACCGCTCTTTCCCTCAGTTATGGCCTTAAAGAATTCTTCTCTGCTAAGTCCGTTACTTGCAATAACTCCTATTCCTGTAACTACTGCCCTGTACCCGTTATCAGCCATACCTTATTCACCTAACATCTTTCTTATAAAGTCAGAAATTGTCTTTACACTATATAAAACAGAGAGATCATCACTTTGATGTTTGATTCCAAATACCTCGTTTATTCCTACAACTAATTCCAAAGCATCAACTGAGTCAAGATCCAGCCCTCTTCCGTCATCATCCATACCAAAAATTGGTGCATCGTCTTCAATTTCCTCAGTAGTTATATCAAGTCCTAGCCTATCAATTATCATATCTTTTACCTTTTGTTCCAGTGCTACATTTTCCTCAAGTAAGTTACTCATATTCTTATTCTCCTCTTCAATTAAAAATTATTTTTTAGATTATAATTTAAATAAATTAATTATTCTTATTCTGAGCATTTATCAGGCCATATTGTTACTTCATTCCATTGCATCCGTGGGCGTAGATTAGGTGATTCATCTGCATAGCCCAAACAAACCCCTCCTACAAGTTCATCTTCTCGCTTTAACCAGGAACATATTTCTTGAGCTGCATAAAACACATCGCATACCCATAGAGAACCAAGTGCTAGTTCATTCGCCATCAAAAGTATTGTTTGTATTGCTCCTCCTATTGACTGAATATCAACAAGCCACTTAAAGGAATCATTATCTTTACAAATATCCTTATTACCAGAATAAGCATTAAACACTAAAATAAATACATTTGCTCGCCGTATACATCCAATAGTTCTCTTAAATGTACCTGTCTTAATACCCTTTTCATTTAGCTTTTGATATACATCTGTTAAAAGTTGTACAAATTCATTCTTTTTATCATTTTGGAGAACAACAAATCTCCAAGGTTGTCGATTCTCGCCTGAAGGAGCCATCACAGCAGCCTCTAACAACTTTTGTATAAGTTCATCTGGTACAGCATCTTTTTTAAATATTCTAATACTTCGCCTTTCATTTATTGCATTAAGCGTCTCCATATACCCCCCCGTGTATCATCACTAATTTATATATTTCTCTTTTTGCTACAGCCTATAATATATTTGGTAATTTAAATGCTATTTACGACATATTGATTTAAGTCTTTCGATTATTTCCGGGTTTACTTCTAAATTTTTAGGATCTCTTATTTTATCTTTTAAAGCCTCATTGAAATACCTGTAGAATGACGTAAGCTTGTCTATTCCCAAACCCAAAAGTGTCATCTGATCAAGTAGTGTACCAAACTCCTCATCCTTTAACCTTATAGAGTTTTTAATAGACATAAACATTTCAGTAACTAACTTTCCAGCTGTGACTGAGTCCATTGTATTATGTGACCAATTTGTTTCAATTCCCTGGATATTATATTTTTCCCTGTTTTCATATATTGGAGATAAAGGTGCGCATACCCAAAGCTCAGTTCTATAAAATGTAGGTTTGCTTTCTTCTATAAAATTCACTGTTTCTTTGAATGTTTCATAAGTTTCACCTGGAAATCCCATAAAGAAAGATGCTATGCTAGGAATTCCGTATTCGTTAAGCAAAGAAATGCCTTTATAATAATCCTCCACTTTCACTGCTTTGTTCATAATATCCAGAACTTTTTGACTACCCGATTCAATACCAAGGGTTACACAATTACAATTGCTTTCCTTCATCAGTTCCACTGTTTCTCTATCTAAATACTGGCATCTCAAGTAAGAGTTCCACGCAAATTTATACTTATTCTTTATCATCATACGAAGTATTTGTTTATATCTTTGAACAGGCACATTAAAGGTATCATCAACAAACGAAACTTCTCTAACTGTACCTATATCATTGACATTATTTAAAGCTTTCTCTATAAATTCCACACTGGTAGTTTTATAAGCACCTGCATAAGTAGGAAAATGACAAAAGGAACAGGAAAAGGGGCATGATCTTGAAGTTCTTATATTCACAGCCTCATTAGGAGTGCCTGTAAATAGTGACCAGTCTATAGTATCATCTTCTAAATCATTATCTTCCGGAATTGATCTTGTAAACTTATACTCTGTTCCATTCCAATAATAAATGTTATTTATATCCTCAAACTCAAGAGAATTCTTTACAGAGTGTACTACTCCTGCCAACGCTGCTTCTCCCTCTGCACTATTGATATAGTAATCTGCTCCAATATTTTTGAATAAATCCTGCAATTGCTCAGGTTGATTTATCAATACACTGGATAAAACATAAGGACCTCCTACTATAATCTTTGCAGTTGTATTATGTTTTTTAATAAAATCTATAATTTCTTTTATCGGATATGTATTTACATATAATGTAGTAGGAATTGCAACACAAAGTACATTATTTTCACTTAGTTTTTCAGCTAATATTTCCTTTTGTAGTCTAAAATCATTCACATAATCTATGGATAATCCCCTTTTAGCCAAATAACTTCCCAAATATGCAATAGCATAAAGCCTATTTACTGGTTTTTTGGGTCTGAAATTATCACTATTTTGATTTTCATTGTAATATAAATGATTAAATAATTCTCCAGGTGTATATTTCTTCTTATTATATTCAATATAATTCAAGCCTAGTTCTCTGTACTCGTAAGAATCCCTTTTCTGATCAACTCTTAACTGTGTTTCTTTTTCTTTTATACTAACTGAATTATGTCCAACAAAAATACAGTCTATAGTTTTACCCATACTTTCAACTCCCCCTAATGTTTAATTATATATATACTTAATCTATATCTTTTTCATATTCCGCGCATTTGAACTGCATCATATACAAACGATTATAGAGTCCGTTCACTTCCAGCAGTTCCTGATGTCTTCCTTGTTCTACTACCCTTCCTTTATCTATCACAAAGATTACATCCGCATTCTCTATCGTGGATAACCTATGTGCCACAGCAATAGTTGTCCTTCCCTTCATTAAGGTTTTAAGTGCCTCCTGTACCAATTGTTCTGATTCTGAATCAAGTGCAGATGTAGCTTCATCCAAAAGCAGAATGGGTGCATTCTTTAGAATAGCCCTTGCAATAGCAATTCTCTGTTTCTGCCCCCCGGACAACCGAACACCCCTTTCACCTACGATAGTATTATAGTTTTCCGGAAACTCCATTATAAAATCATGTGCATTTGCTGCCTCAGCGGCAGCGACAACTTCTTCATGTGATGCGCTCATACTACCGTATTTTATATTTTCTTCTAACGTGCCTTCAAAAAGATTGGTATCCTGAGGCACATAAGCCATTAAATCCCTAAGTTCGGTCAGTGTATAGTCTCCCATAGGCCTTCCATTAATAACTATACTGCCAGCTTGAAGTTGGTAAAACCCGAGTAGAAGTTTTATAAGAGTGCTTTTTCCACTTCCACTAGGACCTACAAGTGCTGCTATCTTTCCTTCGTCAACATTCAAAGTTAGCCCATTGATTACCGACTCTCTCTCCTCGTAGCCGAAAGCTACATCTTTTATCCCTATATAATCACTTACTTCGCAATTTGCTGATATATTATACCTTTCAGGCTCTTCAGGAATATCTAAAATCTCAAATATACGGGCAGCCCCCGCAAACGAGGTCTGTAATTGAGATGCAAATCCTCCCAATTGGCGGAAAAGGTTTGTCACGTTCTGTTGTAATAGTACAATCGCAAGTATAGTACCTAAATCACATTCACCATGAATCAGCATGTAAGACCCTATCGCAAAAGTTCCTCCGTTACCAATCCAAGTAAGTAAAAAATTAGTACTATCCATAATTGCAAACTTTTTGGAGCGGACAACCGCTATATGAGCTGTTTTATGATTCGACTCATTATATTTGTTAATAATAATTTCTTTTATATTAAACATTTTGATTATATTGAATCCTGCTATCAAGTCTATTAGCCGTCCAGTCAACTTTGCTTGGCTCTGTTGGAGATCATCACTTAAACACCTAATGCTATGTGCAAACTTTGTATTTATATATGTAGATACTAAACCTAAGATTATCAATACAGAACCAAGTCTCCAATCCATTCCTAACATCGATATAGCCGAGAACACGCCTGTAAAAATGAGTGTTAGTATTGAGCGTACGTTACCGTTAAAAGCATTCTCAATTACTCCTATATCGTTTGTTATCCTTGATATACTATCCCCACTATGAGTGTTTTCGAAATAGCTTATTGATATTTTCTCCATATGTCCAAATGTTCTTAATCTTATTTCCGCCATAATTTTCTTAACAGTACTCGCAAATAGATAGTTCAATATTGGTGATAAGACACAAAGTATAAGAACTATAATGCTCATTTCAATACATATTTTAATTATCTGCTCCATATTCTTTTGAGCAGCAGCATTCACAGCATCTTTTGCAGTAATAATAACCAATATAGTTGCTACGCTGGCATCCATTAAGCTGCAACCAAACAAGCTTAAAAGATACTGCAGTCTTCTTGGTTTTATTAAAGATATAACTCTTTTAATTTCAGTCAAGTTATGCTTAAGCATATTTGATTGCCCCCGTTTCATCACCATTCGACTCGCTAGTGCCTGAAAAAAACTGTTTACTATACAACTGATTATAAATTCCGTCCATTTTTAATAGTTCTTCATGTAATCCGCTTTCAACGATTTTACCCTGATCCAACACCACTATATGATCAGCGTTTTTGATAGTTGATAACCGATGAGCCACAACAAGTACAGTGCGATCTTTTGTAAAGTTTTCTAATGCCTCTTGAACAAGTATCTCTGATTCTGTATCAAGGGCTGATGTAGGCTCATCCAAAAGTAGAATAGGAGCATTTTTCAGTATTGCACGAGCAATTGATATTCTTTGCCTTTGTCCTCCTGATAACTTAGTTCCACGTTCACCAACAAGGGTGTCATACCCTTGAGGTAATTCCATTATAAAGTCATGTGCATTTGCCTTTTTTGCAACTGCCAATATTTCATCAAATGTAGCTCCAGGCCTACCATATAATATATTCTCAGCTATAGTTACAGGGAATAGGTATGTATCCTGTGATACTATAGAAATCATCGAGCGAATTGACGAAATACTCCATTCGTCCATACTTTTACCCCAGAGTTTGATACATCCACTCTGCGGTTTGTAAAATCCACATAGCAGTTTTAATACTGTAGTTTTACCGCCTCCGCTAGTACCTACAAGTGCTATTGTTTTCCCATTAAGATGGTTATATGAAAATTTATCCAATACTTTTGCTTGTCCATCATATGAAAAGCTTACAGTATCAAATTCTATTGCAGGTACATTAAGATTAACACTTTGTTGTTTCCCATCAGTACGTTCGGTCTCCTCATTCAGCACTTCAAAAAGATGTTCTGTCACTCCTATTGTCATCTTGTAATGACTGATGTAGCCTGGTATATTTTTAGCACCTTCTGCTAGGTACATAAG
>JAEZMP010000700.1 GCA_023442215.1 Pseudomonadota bacterium | reverse complement strand
GCATAGGGGTTTCCGGGATCGAGCGCACCCGGGACGGCCGCGAGCGAGCGGCCGATCTCGGCATAGCCGATCAGGCACGGCGCCATCGCCACGTAAAGGTCGAGCAGGTCGCCCCTGAAGCCGGTATCGAGCACGTAGCGGGTGTAGGCGACGGTGGCGAGCGCCTCGGGGGCACGCTCCAGCACATCCTGGCCGATGCCCCAGCCGGCGCAGAGCCGCACGTGCAGCGTCATCTCCTTCTCGAGCAGCCCGTCGAGCCCGGCATTGGCGATGCGCATCTCGTCGAGCGTTTCGCTCTTGTAGATGGCGAGCGCCTTGGCGCGGGCGAACGCGATCAGGAACAAATAGTCCTGAACGAGATAGTGCTGGAACGATGCCAGCGGCAGGGAACCGTCGCCAATGGCCTTGACGAACGGATGCTCGACATAGGCTCGCCATTCCGGCGTGCAGGCTTCCTTCAGGGCGTCGAAGAGGTTGCTGGACATCGGCACCCCGAGGCACTCCGGAGAGAACACACGATCGGGCGGACTGCCCCCGCCCGACTTCGCAGGATCAGGCTTCCAGCGCCGCCGGATCGGCAGGCTTCAGCGACACGGACTCGCCACAGCCGCAGGCGGAGACCTGGTTCGGGTTCTCGAACACGAACGTTGCCGCAAGCTTGGTGACGCGGAAATCCATCGTGGTGCCGAGCAGGAACAGAACCGCCTTCGGATCGACGAACACGCGCCCGCGCTCGAAGTCGATCACCTCGTCGCCGGCGCCCGGTTCGGCGACGACATCCATGGTGTAGGACATGCCGGCGCAGCCGCCATTGCGCACACCGACCCTCAGGCCGCCGCCGGGAAGATCGGCATTCTCCAGAATCTCGCTGACCCGCTCGGCCGCGGCCGTCGTCACCGACATCACCGCAAGCCTGCGGCGCGGACGGGCGGTGGTATTGGCTGGGGCGTTCATGTCGTCGTTCTCCGCTTCACCGGCAAAGCTTCCACCTGCGTAGAAGGTCCGGACAGAGGGAAGAGCGTGCCTCAAGGCCCGCCGCACCCCCGTTTGCTCAGTACCAGTCGAGCGCGACCCGCGCTTCCTCGGACATCCGGCTCGGATCCCACGGCGGATCGAACACCATGTTCACCTTCACGTCGCCGACGCCCTCGACGGTGTTGACGGCGTTTTCCACCCAGCCCGGCATCTCGCCGGCAACCGGACAGCCCGGTGCCGTCAGCGTCATGTCGACGATCACGGTGCGGTCGTTTTCGATGTCGATCTTGTAGATCAGGCCGAGCTCGTAGATGTCTGCCGGGATTTCCGGATCGTACACCGTCTTCAGCGCGGCGATGATGTCGTCGGTGATCCGCTCCAGCTCCGGAACGGGGATCGCGGAGGCAAGCGATGCCGCCGCCGCAGCCACGCCCTCGTCAGAGGAGCCATGGCCCGGCACCGCACCGGATTCGCTCGCTGTCAGGTCGCCGGTCTTAACGGCGGCTGCGCCACTGTCCATCGCGCCACTCCGTCAACTGAAGAATCTATGGGCTTTCTCGATCGCCTCTGCAAGGCGGTCGACTTCCTCGACCGTGTTGTAGAGGCCGAACGACGCCCGGCATGTCGCCGTCACGCCGTAATGATCGAGCAGCGGGATGGCACAGTGCGTGCCCGCCCGGACCGCCACGCCCTCGCGATCGAGGATGGTGGCGATGTCGTGCGCATGAGCGCCTTCCACGGCAAACGATACGATGGCGCCCTTACCCGGGGCGTGGCCATAGATCCGAACGCTGTTGAGCTTGCCGAGGCGCTGGTGGGCGTAGTCCCGCAGCGTCTCCTCGTGGGCGCGGATGCGGTCGCGGCCGAGCGCGTCGATATAATCGAGCGCCGCACCGAGGCCGATCGCCTGCACGATGGCCGGCGTGCCCGCCTCGAACTTGAACGGCGGATCGCCATAGACCACGCCGTCCTGAGACACGGTGCGGATCATCTCGCCGCCGCCCTGGTAAGGCGGCATCGCTTCGAGATGGGCGCGTTTGGCATAGAGCACGCCGATGCCCGTCGGCCCGTAGAGCTTGTGGCCGGTGGCGACATAGAAATCCACGTCGAGCGCCTGCACGTCGACATCAAGGTGCACGGCACCCTGGCTGCCGTCGACCAGCACCGGCACGCCGTGGGCATGGGCGATGCGCACGACGTCGGCGACCGGCGTGACCGTGCCGGTCACGTTCGACATGTGAGTCACGGCGACCATCTTCGTGCGCGGGCCGATCATCGCCTCGAACGCTTCGAGGTCGAAGGAATCGTCCTCCCGCACCGGCACCCATTTGATGACCGCGCCGCGCCGCTCGCGATGGAAATGCCAGGGCACGATGTTGGAGTGATGCTCCATCACCGTGACGATGATCTCGTCGCCTTCGCCGATCACCATGCCGCCGAAGCTCGACGCCACGAGGTTGATCGCCTCGGTCGCCGAGCGGGTGAACACGATCTCGTCGGTGGAGGCGGCGTTGAAGAAGCGGCGCACGGATTCGCGCGCCTGCTCGTAGGCATCCGTCGCCGCGTTCGACAGGAAGTGCAGCCCGCGATGGACGTTGGCGTATTCTTCCGTATAGGCGCGCATCATGCGGTCGAGCACCGCCTGCGGCTTCTGCGCCGAGGCGCCGTTGTCGAGATAGGTCAACGGCTTGCCGTAGACCGTGCGCGACAGGATCGGAAATTCGGCGCGCACCGCGTGCACGTCGTAGGCCGCAGCGTCTGAGGGGCGGACGAAGGTGTTCATCACACGGCCTCCCGCGCCCGGCGCTGGGCGAGCCGCGCCCGCAGCCGCTCCGACAGAACCGCGGCGATGGCCTCGTCGGCGAACGCCTCGATGGATTCGGCCAGGAACGCCTCCAGCAGCAGCGCCTCCGCCTCGTGCCGCGGGATGCCGCGCGAGCGCAGGTAGAACACGGCGTTGTCGTCCAGCCGGCCGGACGTCGCGCCATGGGCGCACTGCACGTCGTCGGCGAAGATCTCGAGTTCCGGCTTGTTGATGGACTCCGCTTCCTCGCCGATGATGAGCGCCTGCGTCATCATCCGTCCGTCGGTGTGCTGGGCGTCCTTGGCGACCTCGATCCGGCCCTGGACCACGGAACGCGCCGCGTCGTCGACCACCGCGCGGAACCGCTCGCGACTGATGCAATCCGGAACCGCGTGGGTCACGATCAGCGTCGCGTCCGCCTGGCGGCGACCGTCGAGCAGGCTCACCGTCTCGAACACCGCTTCCGAGTTGGGACCGGCGAAGGTAACGAAGCCCTGGTTGCGGGAAAGCTGCGCCCCGAACACGACGGACAGGGAATCGAGCCGCGCCTTCTCCCCGAGCCGCGCCACCGCGCCGCCGAGGTGAACGGCCGCCTCGCCTTCCTCCTGCAGTCGCACCCAGACGACCTTCGCGCCGTCGGCGATGTCGAGTTCGACAAGGCTGTCGCTCTGGTAGGCGACGCCTTCCGGGCCGACGTGGTGCTCGATGAAACGAGCCGTCGCCCCCTCGGCCACCGTCACGACATGGCGCGTATGCACCGAGACGGGCTCGGCCTTCGTGACGACATGCACGATCGCCACGGGTTCGGCGACCGTCGCACCGGGCGCGACCGCGATCAGGGCACCGTCTTCGAACAGGGCCGTGTTGAGCTGCACGATCGGATCGGCAGACGGCGTGGGGAACCGGTCGACGAGCGCCCCGGCGGCTTCGGCGCGGGCGTCGCCGGCCGCGATCAACGCGCCGAAGGTCGCCACGGAAACAGCGCCGTCGAGCTCGGACAC
Organism: Pseudomonadota bacterium; assembly: GCA_023442215.1. GTDB lineage: Bacteria > Pseudomonadota > Alphaproteobacteria > Rhizobiales > Segnochrobactraceae > Pseudoxanthobacter. The sequence continues at coordinate 8,362 of JAEZMP010000700.1, read as the reverse complement.
ATCCGACAGCGCGGCAGCAAAGCGGCCGTCGACGAACACGATGCGGTGGCGGGCAAGGCCGGCGAAATCCCACGGCGCGGACATGGCCGCCGCAGCAGCGCCGGAAGGCGCCGGAGCGAGCGTGCGCAACGCGGCCTTGAGGTCCGTGTAGCGATATGCTTCCACGCGGCGGCTCGGCAGGCCCGAGCGCTCGAAGGCGCGGTACGCGTCCTCACGGCGAGCGGCGAGCGCGGCGGGTTCGCCGGCGGGCCGCGCGGCGAAGCGCTCGGCGATCGCCGTCTCCGCGGCCGTCGAGAGACGGCGGGGTTCGATGGTCATGGCTGCCACTCCCGTCAGGCCGCCTGGCCGACATAGTCGGCGTAGCCGCGGGCTTCCAGCTCCAGCGCCAGCTCGCGGCCGCCGCTCTTCACGATGCGGCCGTTCGCCAGCACGTGGATCACGTCCGGCACGATGTGGTCGAGCAGGCGCTGATAGTGGGTGATGACGAGCATCGCCCGGTCGGGGCTGCGCAGCGCGTTGACGCCTTCCGAAACGATCCTGAGCGCATCGATGTCGAGGCCGGAATCCGTTTCGTCGAGCACGCACAGCCGCGGCTCCAGCACGGCCATCTGAAGGATCTCGTTGCGCTTCTTCTCGCCGCCCGAGAACCCGACATTGACACCGCGCTTGAGCATTTCAGGAGAGATACCAAGCTTCTCGGCCGCCGCCTTCACGCGCTTCATGAACTCGACGGTCGTCAGTTCCGGCTCGCCCCTTGCCTTGCGCTGCGCGGCGAGCGCAGTCTTGAGGAAGGTCATGTTGGCGACGCCGGGGATCTCGACCGGATATTGCAGCGCGAGGAACAGGCCGGCGGCGGCGCGCTCCTCCGGCTCAATCGCCAGCAGGTCCTCGCCGTCGAGCGTCGCCGTGCCGTCGGTCACCTCGTAGCCGTCGCGGCCGGCGAGCACGTAGGACAGCGTGGATTTGCCCGAGCCGTTCGGCCCCATGATGGCATGGACTTGACCGGCCGGGACGGTCAGGTCGATCCCCTTCAGGATCTCGCGGTCCTCGACGGTGACGTGCAGGTTGCGGATTTCCAGCATGACAGTCTTCCTGTATCGGCCGCCGGCCGGGCGCAGGCTCAAACGGCGCGCCCGGGGCCTTGGCGGCAGGGATGTTCGAACGAAACGCGGGAGGCGCCGGCCCTAGCCGACCGAGCCTTCGAGGCTGACGCCGATCAGCTTCTGCGCTTCCACGGCGAACTCCATGGGAAGCTGCTGGATCACGTCCTTGACGAAGCCGTTGACGATGAGCGCCACGGCTTCCTCCGCGCCGATGCCGCGCGAGCGGCAATAGAACAGCTGCGCGTCCGAAATCTTGGACGTCGTCGCCTCGTGTTCGAACACCGCGGTGGGGCTCTTGGCCTCGATATAGGGAATCGTGTGCGCGCCGCACGTGTCGCCGATCAGGAGCGAGTCGCACTGGGTGTAGTTGCGCGCGTTCTCTGCCTTGCGGTTCGCCTGGACGAGGCCGCGATAGGTGTTCGACGAGTTGCCGGCCGAGATGCCCTTGGAGATGATGCGGCTCGACGTATTCTTGCCGAGGTGGATCATCTTGGTGCCGGAATCGATCTGCTGGCGGCCGTTGGACACCGCGATCGAATAGAATTCGCCGCGGGAATTGTCGCCACGCAGGATGCAGCTCGGATATTTCCAGGTGATCGCCGAACCGGTCTCGACCTGGGTCCAGGAAATCTTGGAGTTCCGGCCCCGGCAGTCGCCGCGCTTGGTGACAAAGTTGTAGATGCCGCCACGGCCTTCCAAATCGCCGGGATACCAGTTCTGCACCGTCGAGTACTTGATCTCGGCGTCGTCGAGCGCGACCAGTTCGACCACAGCGGCATGAAGCTGGTTCTCATCGCGCTGGGGCGCGGTGCAGCCCTCAAGATAGGAGACGTAGGCCCCCTTGTCGGCGATGATCAGCGTGCGCTCGAACTGGCCGGTGTTGCGCTCGTTGATGCGGAAATAGGTCGACAGCTCCATCGGGCAGCGCACGCCCTCCGGCACGTAGACGAACGATCCGTCGGAGAACACCGCGGAGTTCAGCGTGGCGTAGAAGTTGTCCGTGGTCGGAACGACCGTGCCGAGATATTTCCGCACCAGCTCAGGATGCTCGCGGATCGCCTCGGAGATCGAACAGAAGATCACGCCGGCCTTGGCGAGTTCCGCCTTGAAGGTCGTGACGACAGACACCGAATCGAACACGGCGTCGACCGCGACGCGCGCGCCCTCAACCCCCGCCAGCAGGGCCTGTTCCTTCAGCGGAATGCCGAGCTTGGCGTAGGTCGCGAGCAGCTCCGGGTCGACCTCATCGAGGCTCTTCGGGCCGGACGTGGACTTCGGCGCGGAATAATAGTGCAGGTCCTGGAAGTCGATCGGCGGATAGTCCACCCGCGCCCAGGTGGGCTCGGTCATGGTCTTCCAGCGCCGAAAAGCTTCAAGGCGCCATTCGAGCATCCATGCCGGTTCGGCCTTCTTGGCCGAGATGAACCGTACGATCTCCTCGTCGAGGCCCTTGCGGACCTTCTCCGACTCGATGTCGGTCACGAAGCCATATTTGTACTGATCGACGTCGATCGCCTTGACGCGATCGATCGTCTCCTGGACTGCCGGCATTGCTCTCTCCATCCACAGCGGTTTCAAGGACCGCGGGTTGCAGAAGCCATTCGAACTCGGACGCTCGATCCAACTTCACGCACTTGATTGAACTTAGACTAATTCGCGTGGGTTTGCAGCAACCCTTGTCGACGGCCCGCCCTTCGCGAGGAACCGGCCGATGATGCCGCGCCACGCCGCGACGAACCGTTCGACGTCTTTTCGCGTGCTTCCGGCCCCGAGGCTGATGCGCAGGGCCGCCTTCGCCAGAGCCGCATCGACACCCATCGCGAGAAGCACATGGGACGGCGCAACCTTGCCCGACGAGCACGCCGCGCCCGAGGACACTGCGATGCCTGCCAAATCGAGCGCGATCATCGCCGTTTCCGCCGCCATCCCCCTGATGGCGAAACACGTCGTACCCGGCAGACGTTCCCCCGTCGAGGAGAACACCACCGTCCCGCCATAGATAAGGACGAGTTCCCGTTCCAGCCAGTCCCGGAGCGCGCGAATGTGATCGATCTTGACGTGATCAGCCTGGGCCGCAGCGGCGGCCGCGCCGAAGCCCGCGATGGCGGGTACGGCCTCGGTTCCGGCGCGACGCCGGAATTCCTGACCGCCGCCGGTGATCAGCGGCGCCGGATCGAGATCCGAACGGGCCACAACAAGCGCGCCGATGCCCTTGGGGCCGCCGATCTTGTGGGCCGAGAGGCTGACGAGGTCGGCGCCGAACGCCCCCGCCTCCGTCTTCATCCGTCCCGCCGCCTGCACCGCATCGACATGCAGCAGCCCGCCGCGAGCGTGGACCAGCCGCGCGGCCTCGACGACGGGCTGGATGATCCCCGTCTCGTTGTTGGCCGCCATCAATGACACCATCACCCGGCCGCCGGCCGCCGTCTCCGCCGCGATCATCGCCTCCAGCCGGGCCAGATCGATGCGGCCGGCGGCGTCGACCGGCGCGACCGAGACCCGGTCCGCCGGAAATCGACCGCCGGCCATCACGGAGGGGTGCTCGACGGCCGAGACGATCAGCCGGGTGGTCCCGGCCGGGCGGCCTTCGATGCGGTGGTCCGGCGACAGCGCGGCGACGTTCGCCTCCGTGCCGCCGGAGGTGAACACGATGCGGGCCGGCTCGACGCCCGCCAGCGCCCCGACGCGGGCGCGGGCTTCCTCAACCAGCGCCCGGGCCGCGCGCCCTTCGCGGTGGACGGACGAGGGATTTCCAATCAGGTCGAACGCGGCGATCATGGCCTCGCGCGCATCGGGATGGAGCGGGGCGCAGGCATTCCAGTCGAGATAGACACGTTCAACGGTTCCGCCTGCGACGGCCTCGCCTGGCGCGATGCCCGTCGGCCGCATCCCACGCTCGCTTCCGCCGGTGTCGGACATTTCCCGCTCCGCTGATGCCTCGACCGGAGGCCCACGACCGATCCGCCCCGGATCCGTTTGGGCATCCGGGATTTCGGCCGCCATAGTGCACGATCCGGCCTCGCCACAGAAGTCGGACCGGCGCGCGGCTGCCGGGCGATACCGGCATGGCCGAAGGAAGGGCGACGCGGCATGCGGTTCGGTGATCGAGACAAGACCGCCTCGCGGTCGCCGCGGATGCGTCCTAAGGTTCGGTGCGTCGCATCGTCTTGTCCCCCGAAGGAGCCCGCAATGGCGCCGTTTCCGCTCTTCCCTCCGTTCCGTGTCCTGCAGAGCGGCGTGCTGTCGACGGCCTTCGCCCTCTGCATCGCCGCCACACCGGCGCTGGCGCAGATCCACATTTCGGACGGCGACGTCGACAAGCCCTATCTGTTCGACGTGGTGAAGACCGACCCCGCGGTGAAGACGGCGCTGACACGGCTTTTCAAGGCCGAGAAAGGCCTGCCGAAGTGGGTGACCGGCATTCCCGCCGGCGGCCCCTATGTCGCGAGCGCTCCGCAGGCCGTCAGCGGTTCGGCGGGCCGCTTCACGCTCTACAATGCCTGCAAGCAGCACGATTGCGGCGACAACCAGCTCTACATCCTCGTCGCGCCGGACGGCTCTCAGGCCTGGGGCCTGCTCGACGAGCGCGGCAAGGTCCGCTTTCTCGGCCAGCCGGATACCGCCAGGCGCGAGGTCCTGTCAGCCGCAAGCCGCTGAAACCGGCCGTCCGAAGGAGACGATTCGCTTGAAGTCCGGGGTGCCAACCGCTTGAAGCAAGCCGTCATTCTACATTTCCGTGGAAATCGCTCCCGATTCTATGCCATGTGGTCGCCCTCCGGCGTGTTTTGGCTGCGCGACAGCGGCCGAAACGCGCCGACGGCGGCCGTGCGCGGCCGGCGGGCGCAGGCCCGACCGGCCTCCACGAACTGCCATCGGTTCGCACTCTCCAAGGAGTCCTTTGCCGCCCATGCCCGAGGTCATCTTCAACGGCCCGGCCGGACGCATCGAAGGCCGCTTCCAGCCGGCCAAGAAGCGCAACGCCCCGATCGCCCTGGTGCTTCATCCCCACCCGCAGTTCGGCGGCACGATGAACAACCAGGTCGTCTATCAACTGTTCTACATGTTCGCGAAGCGCGGCTTCGCGGTGCTGCGCTTCAATTTCCGCGGCGTCGGCCGCAGCCAGGGTTCGTTCGACCACGGCCAGGGCGAGCTTTCGGATGCGGCAGCGGCGCTCGACTGGGCGCAGAGCGCGCACCCGGACGCACGCTTCTGCTGGATCGCCGGGTTCTCGTTCGGCGCCTGGATCGGAATGCAGCTCCTGATGCGCCGCCCGGAGGTCGAGGGCTTCATCTCCATCGCCCCGCCGGCGAACCTCTATGACTTCTCGTTCCTCGCGCCCTGCCCGGCCTCCGGCCTGATCATCCACGGCGACGTCGACAAGGTCGCGCCGCTGAAGGACGCGCAGACGCTGGTCGACAAGCTCAAGACGCAGAAGGGCATCGTCATCGAGCAGAAGGTCGTGACCGGCGCCAACCACTTCTTCGAAGATCACACCGACGTGCTGATCGAGGAATGCTCCGAATATCTCGACCGACGCCTCGCCGCCATCAGCCCGATCTGATCGCGACCGCGACCATGGCCTGAACTTCGAATGGGCGCCCTCGGGCGCCCATTTTCGTTTGGCTAGCTCGGGCGCACCAGCACACCGCCGCGGGTCGGCAATTCGACGCCGGTGGTGCCGGGGAAGGTCAGCGGAAGTCCCCGCCGGGAACGCACCGCCAGATAGGCGAACGCTTCGGCCTCGACCGAGTCGGCCGACCAGCCGAATTCCTCCGCCGTCGACACCTTGATGCCCGCGCGCTCCTGAAGCGCGGCGAGAAGAGTGGGATTTCTGGCGCCGCCACCGCACACGACGAGACGGCCGGGCCGCGCCGACAGCAGCCGAAGCGCCCCGGCGATCGAAGCGGCGGTGAAGGCAGTCAGGGTCGCCGCCGCGTCCGCGGTCGAGAGAGATGAAACAGCCGCTCTGGAAAAGGCATTCCGATCCAGAGACTTCGGGTAGGCTTCTTCAAAATATGGGTGAGACATGAGCGCGGCGAGCGCGCGCTCGTCCACCCGCCCCTCGGCGGCAAGGCGACCGTCCTTGTCGAGGGCGGCACCGGTACGCTCGCGCATCAGGTCGTCGATCAGCGCGTTCCCCGGCCCGGTGTCGAAGGCGGCCGGATCGCCGTCGCGTCCGATGAAGGTGACATTGGCGACCCCGCCGATATTGAGCACGGCGACGGGCAGCGGAAGCTCGCTGGAGCGCACTAGCGCGCGATGATAGGCCGGTACGAACGGCGCACCCTGCCCGCCGGCAGCCACGTCGGCCGCGCGGAAGTCATAGACCACGGGAATGCCGATCTCGTCGGCAAGCCGCTGGCCGTCGCCGATCTGGATCGTCAAGCCCCGTCCGGGCGCGTGGAACACCGTCTGACCGTGAAAGCCGACGATATCGATCATGTCCGGCGTCATCTGCCGCGCGCCCAGGAAGTCCGCCACGACCTGGATATGGGCGGTGGTGACCACCGCTTCGGCCTCCGCAAGCGCGGGCGGGCGGGCGTCGCGGTCGGAAAGCGTGGCAGCCTCGTCGAGCGCGCGGCGCAGGATGGCGCGTTCGTCCTCGTGATAGGGCCGAAAGGCCGATGTCACCGGACGGACGATCTCCTCCCCGTCGGTCTCCAGAAGGGCGAGATCGACCCCGTCCATCGACGTGCCGCTCATCAGCCCGATCGCCCGCATCGTTTCCGCCATGGGTTCCTCGCCCTTCCGCGCCGCCCGAAAGATGGCGGTCGGCGCCATTCCACGCTATAGAGCCGCCGAACGACCAGCCGGAGCCCGCACGCGGCCGCTTCGGCGTATCGGGATCGAGATCGCATGACGACGTTTAAGTCCGAGTTTCTGAACACCCTGTCCGAACGGGGCTACATCCACCAGTGCTCCGACCTCGAAGGGCTGGACGCGAAGGCCGCGGCGGGCCCGATCACCGCCTATATCGGGTTCGACGCCACCGGTTCGAGCCTGCATGTCGGCCATCTCATCTCGATCATGATGCTGCGCGTCCTGCAGCAGACCGGCCACCGGCCGATCACGCTGATGGGCGGCGGCACCACCAAGATCGGCGATCCGTCCGGCAAGGACGAGGCGCGCAAGCTCCTTTCCAACGACGAGATCGGCGCCAATATCCTCGGCATCCGCAAGGCGTTCGACCGCTTCCTCGCCTATGGCAGCGGTCCGTCCGACGCCATCATGGCGAACAATGCCGACTGGCTGGACGAGCTGAAATATATCCCGCTCCTGCGCGAAGTCGGCCGGCACTTCACCATCAATCGGATGCTGACCTTCGATTCGGTCAAGCTGCGGCTCGACCGCGAGCAGCCGCTGACCTTCCTCGAATTCAACTACATGATCCTGCAGGCCTACGACTTCGTGGAACTGCACAAGCGCACCGGCTGCGTGCTGCAGATGGGCGGCTCGGACCAGTGGGGCAACATCGTCAACGGCATCGAACTCGGCCGGCGGATGATCGACGCCTCGCTGTTCGGCCTGACGACGCCGCTGCTGACCACCGCTTCCGGCGCCAAGATGGGCAAGACCGCCGCGGGCGCCGTGTGGCTGAACGCGGATCTGCTGTCGCCCTATGATTACTGGCAGTTCTGGCGCAACACCGCGGATGCGGACGTCGAGCGCTTCCTCAAGCTGTTCACCGAAATGCCGCTGCCGGAGATCGCGAAGCTGGCCGCGCTCGGCGGCCAGGAACTGAACGAGGCCAAGAAGATCCTCGCGACCGAGGCGACCGCGATGATCCATGGCCGCGAGGCCGCGGAAGCGGCGGCCGAAACCGCGCGCCGCACCTTCGAGGAAGGCGCGCTCGTCGCCGGCCTGCCGACCGTCGAAGTGCCCGCCGCCGAGCTCGCGGCCGGCATCGGCCTGCTGAGCGCTGTGGTGCGGGCCGGGCTCGCCGCCTCGAACGGCGAAGTCCGCCGCCACATCCAGGGCGGCGGCATTCGCGTCAACGACGTGGTGGCGACCGACGACCGCACCATGCTGACGGAGGCGAGCCTCACGCCCGAGGGCGTAGTGAAGCTTTCGGTCGGCCGCAAGAAGCATGTGCTGCTGAAGCCGGTCTGAGCGACGTGACGAGTCCCGACCTTCCATCCGCGCCGCGAACGGCGTGGTCGCTCACGCCCGGCAGCGCCGGCCACGAGGTGCAGTGCCGCGGCATCATCGAGGCGCTCGGCATCGAGCCGGTGCTGAAGCGGGTGTCACCGTCGCCGCCC
>JAEZMP010000696.1 GCA_023442215.1 Pseudomonadota bacterium | reverse complement strand
GCGGGCGAAGAAGAACTGCGGCGCGTTGAGGCTGATGGACTTGCCGGTGCGGACGAGCTTCGCCTTCATGCCGCGCGTGAGCTTGCCGGAGCAGACACGCAGGAAGGCGATGCGGTCGCGATGGTTCGGATCCATGTTCGCCTGGATCTTGAACACGAAGCCGGTCATGCGCGTCTCGTCCGGCAGCACGGTGCGGCCATCGGCCTGCTGGCCGCGCGGAGACGGCGCGTACGCCGCAAGCGCATCGATCAGGTCGCGCACGCCGAAGGTGCGCAGCGCCGAGCCGAAGAACACCGGCGTCAGGTGCCCCTCGCGGAAGGCCTCGAGTTCAAACGGCTTGCAGGCCTCCTGCGCCAGCGTGATCTCTTCGAGGAAGGCATCGCGCTCGTCCGGCGGCAGCAGGTCGATGACCTTGGGATCGTCCGGCCCGGAGACCGGGATCGCCTCCTCGTCGCGGTCGATCAGGCGGATGTGGTTGTGGGCAAGATCGTAGGTGCCGACGAACGAGCGGCCCCGGCCGATCGGCCACGTCACCGGCGCGGTGTCGAGGGCGAGCGTCTTCTCGATCTCGTCGAGCAGGTCGAACGGGTCGCGGCTTTCGCGGTCCATCTTGTTGATGAACGTCACGATCGGGATGTCGCGCAGGCGGCAGACCTCGAACAGCTTGCGCGTGCGCGCCTCGATGCCCTTCGCGGCGTCGATCACCATCACGGCGGAATCGACCGCCGTCAGCGTGCGATAGGTGTCCTCGGAGAAGTCCTCGTGGCCGGGGGTATCGAGCAGGTTGAAGATGCGGCCGTCATACTCGAACGTCATCACCGAGGTGACGACCGAGATGCCGCGCTCGCGCTCGATGCCCATCCAGTCCGAGCGGGTCTGGGCGCCGTGCTTCTTCGCGCGCACCTCGCCGGCGAGCTGGATGGCGCCGCCGAACAGCAGGAGCTTTTCCGTGAGCGTCGTCTTACCGGCGTCCGGATGGGAGATGATGGCGAAGGTGCGACGCCGCGCGGACGGCGTATCGTCGGAAGGATCGGACATCGGAACGCAAGCTTTCGGGACCGTGGGCCGGATCGCCCGGAGGGCGGCCCGGGGCGCGCGCGGGCGGGCGCGTGCCGTTTGCTGCCGACCTAGTTTGAAACCGCGCGGAGTTCAAGCGCGATGGCGCGCCGGGGGCCCCGGAAGCGCGCGATTCGGTCGCAGGCGGGCTCAAAAAATCTTTCGCAGCGCGAAAAATCCCGGCTTTACACGACTCATTTTGCATTCCAAACTCAACTTGTCCGTCAACAATCGAAAGGAGGTGATCCAGTGTCTCATTGTCATCCGTCGCTCTCGTCGGCTTACAGGTCCTGGGTCCTTGCCTCTGCGGAGACCTACGCCTCGTAATACGACGCCGAGCTTTCCGCTCGGATTGCGGCCAGACAATGGAAGGGTCGTTCCCCGGAACGACCCTTCTTTGTTTTTGTGCTCTATACTGAATGGATGCTTCGAAAGCTTTGCGACGCGGCGTGAAATCGCTGTCGTGCGCCAGGCCTTCCGATACGAGCGATCCCGGCCGGTGGCAACGGCGATGCACCACGCTGCGGCTGGACGGCCGGTGTCGGGGATTGAAGCGGACGACCGGAGCAGACGGCCGATGAACCACGAGCCGGTCTGGCGGTTATGAAAGAATGTGAGGCCACGAGCAGGTCGCGGCGGGCAGGCAGGACAGATCACAAGGCGGCCCCGCGCGGTCGCCAAGCCTATCGAACCCGAAGCGGGGACACCGGAAGGACGCACTTATGACGACCGACGGAAAGACGAACGGACCGGGTTCTGGTGCCCGCGAGGGCAAGCAAGACGCCAAGGTGGACGAAGCCGTGGTGGATGAGGCGGCCGTCGACGAAGCGATCGAGGACAGCTTTCCCGCAAGCGATCCGCCGGCCTTTTCCCAGCCGACCGGTGTCGTTGCCGAGCGCGATCCGGACAGCGCGCCTTCGGGCGATACCCCGAGCGAAGCCGAGATCGACGAGGCGATCGAGGACAGCTTCCCGGCAAGCGATCCGCCGGCATTCTCCCAGCCGACGGGCGTGGTTTCCACCCGCGCGCCGGACGACGCGCCCTCGGGCGACGGCCCGAGCGAAGCGGAGATCGACGAGGCCCTGGCGGAGAGCTTCCCGGCCAGTGACCCGCCTGCGTTCTCGCAACCGACCGGCGTGGTCGCGACGCACGATCCCGAAACGGCATCCGACAAGGACGAGCCGGCGAAGGATTGACGGAGCGGACCGCGCGCCCGTCGGCCGGCGGCCGGATCGCGTGCGGTTACTGCCTGCGGTTGACGGGGCGGCGGCGATCCCATAGGCCAAGCTCCGGATCGACCAAGCTCCGGATCGTCGGTCCGGGTCCCCACGAGCCGGGACGCCCGCCTCGCGTAAGCGGTCCCGGCCTCCGCGGCCTCGACTGCTGAACCTCCCCCACCTTCTCGATCGTCGGACGCCCCGGTCCCGGGCCGGTGCCCGCCGGGTCCGATGGCTCAGGACGTCGATTGCGATGCTTGCCACGCTCACGGTGGTTCTGCCGGTCTTCGCGCTCGTGCTGGCCGGCTTCCTGTGCCGGCGCCTCGGCGTGCTCGGCCCGAACGCGACGTCGGAACTCAACCGCTTCGTGGTCTATCTGGCGCTGCCGGCGCTGTTGTTCGACGTGATGGCGAACACCTCCTGGACCGCGCTCTACCAGCCGGGCTTCGCGGCGGCCTATGGGCTCGGCTCGCTCTCGGTGCTTGCAGTCACACTGGCGCTGCGCTGGCGCTCACCCCGGCATCTGGCGGATGCGAGCCTGGATGGCCTGAACGCGGCCTATCCCAACACGGGCTATATGGGCTTTCCCCTGGGGCTGATGGCATTCGGCCGCGATGCGCTCCCCGCCATCACCATTGCCGCGATCCTCACCGTCTGCGGCGTGTTCGCGGTCGTGATCGTGTTGATCGAGATCGGGCTGCAGAGCGAACGCCGTGTGGCGCCGCTGATTTGGAAGGTGGTTCGCTCGCTGGCGAAGAATCCGCTTCTGGTTTCGCCCGTGCTCGGCGCGCTCTATGCAGCCACAGGCTTAGCCGTCCCCACCGGGGCGGAAACGTTTCTGAAGCTGCTCGGCGGCGCGGCGAGCCCGTGTGCCCTCGTCGGCCTCGGGCTGTTCCTCGCGGAAAGCCGGCCGTCCGGCGAAGGCGGCCATACGAGGTCCGCCCTGATCCTGACGGTGTTCAAGCTTGCGGTTCATCCCGCGGTGACGTGGCTTCTGGCCGCCTACGTCTTCAGGCTGCCGCCGATGCTGACGGCCATCGCCGTGCTGATGGCGGCTCTGCCGACGGGCACGGGGCCGTTCATGCTGGCGGAATTCTACGGACGGGAAGCCGTCGTGACCGCCAAGACGATCCTGTTCTCCACCCTCGGTTCGGTCGTTACGCTGTCGGCGTTGCTGATGATCACCGGCCACGGTGGATAGAAACGGATTCCCTGACCGGCCCTCGCCGGCATCGCGCGGGGTGCACGATGCCGGCTGTCGAGCGCTTTCCGATCTGATGGAATTATCAGATCGACAAGAAATCGCTCCAGATTCAAAAGCTTGAGCATATCCTTGTCGTTCAGATCGGTTCGATCTGAACGGGTTATGCTCCAGGCGGTCGTCAGACGCGTCCCATCAACATCAGGATGACGAGCACGATCAGCACGAGGCCGACGATGCCGCCCGGGCCATAGCCCCAGCCGCTGCTGTAGGGCCAGGTCGGCAGTGCGCCGATCAGGAGCAGAATGAGGATGATCAGCAGAATGGTGGAAAGGGTCATCGGTGGTCTCCCTGCGGCGGGCGGCAGACCGCCAACCCACGGTCTTCCAACCCGATTTCGATCTGACGCGACCGCATTATCTCGGCCGGATCGCTCCGGCGTCGTCCCCAGCGCGCCTGTCCTTACAACCGCACAGCAGCGCTTCCGTTCCCCAACGAACAAACCCTCGTGAGTCATGCCCGCCGCGATCAGTGTTTCGCGAACGCGAACCTCTGACCGTCCTGGTCGAGCACGAGCGTGGAGAGGTGCCCGTCGGCATCGGCCTCGAACTGGGCGAAGCCAACGGTCTCATCCGTCAGGGCATCGAGGCCCGCGAGCGGGCCGACCGGGAGGGCCTTGACGGAGAACACCACGCCGTCGAACGGCGACAGTGCCAGTTGCGCGCCGGTCTGCTGCAGCGTCATCGTGAGCCGCGTGCCATCGGCGGTGACGGTCGCCATGCCCATCGCCGGGTTGGCGAACGTGCCTGCCAGCGCGGCGAGATCGCCGGCCGGCCGTGCATCGGCGGGCGGCTTGAACCGGGCGTCAGCGGTCGCCTCCGCCGCCTTCGCCTGCGCGAGGGCCGCGGCGACCGGATCGCCTGCATCCGCCCCGATGAGCCGCAGATAGATCCACTGCGCCACGGCATCGGGAAAGCCGCGATTGCCCTCGTTCGACAGCACCACCACACCGAAGCCCTTGCCCGGCATGAAGCCAATATGGGCGCCGAAGCCGGCCGTGCCGCCGTTGTGCCAGACCACGCGGCCATCGGCCGAGGACGTGATGACCCAGCCCATGGCGTAGGACAGCGTGTCGTTGATCGCCACCCGCGGCCAGCGCGTGATGGAGAGGTTCTGCGTCGAGACAAGCCGCTTGCCGTCGAGTTCGCCATCCGCCATCTGGAACCGCACCCAGCGGCCCATGTCCTCCAGGTTGGAGTTGATGTTGCCGGCCGGGCCGAGGCGATAGGGGAAGTTCTCGTCGAACGGCACCTGCACGGATCCGCCGGCGGTGAACCGGTGGCCTTCCGCGTGGTTCGGCGCCGTGGCGATGGCATCCCTGGTGAAGCTGGTCGACGACATCGCGAGAGGCTCGATCAGCGTGCGGCGGGCGAGATCGTCCCAGCTTTTCTCGCCGTAAAGCCGCGCCAGGATGCGGCCGGCCAGCAGATGGGTGATGTTGGTATAGGCGAAGGTGGAGCGGAAGCTGGAGACCGGCTCGGCATAGCGCAGCGATGCGACCAGCGCATCCCCGCTATAGCCGAGCACCGCGAGCGTATCGTTGACATAGGGCCTGAGCCCGGAACGCTGCGCGATCAGGTCGAACACCCGGAATTCCCGCGTGACCCATGGGTCCTTCAGCGCGAAGTCCGGATCGAGGTCGATCACGGCTTCATCCCATGTGATCCGTCTGTCGTCGACCGCCTTCGCCAGCGTCGTGGCAAGGAAGCTCTTGGTCGTCGAGCCGACCTGAAAGATCGTCGCGGTATCGACCGGGCGCGGATCGGCCTTCGCCCGGATGCCGAACCCCTTGGCATAGACGAGGCCGTCCGGTCCGACGATGCCGATTGCCGCGCCGGGAACGTCGAAGGCGGCCATGCCCTGCGTCACATAGGCGTCGAGCGCGGGCGCCAGCGCGATGACGCGCTCGGTAAGCGGCGCCGCCGCCGCCTGCGCGCCCTGCCCCATTGCGGGCGTGCCCTGCGCAACGGCCGGCGCGGCGAGGGTCGCGGCCAGCCCCATTGCCGACAGCCCCCTGAGGAGGATGCCGAAGCCTCCGCCCGCGCCCAGCGTCCATCGGTCCACCATCGCCCTGTCTCCCGTCATCGCTGCGTCGGGAGCACCTTCGCCCAAAAGCGCGCGGCAAGACAGAGCAGGCAAGACAGAGCAGGCGAGCCAGAGCAGGCGAGCCAGAGCCGGCCGGTCTCTATCGGGTAGTTGACCGCGGGCGTTCTGAAACGAAAACGGCCGCCGGCCCTGTCAGGGACCGGCGGCCGTAAAGCCGTGATCGCGAAACGGAGCCGGTCAGGCGCCCTGAAGCCGGCCGAGAGCCTCGACCACCTTCACGCGCCGTTCCATCGCGGCCTCGCGACGCTCGCGCTCCTGCTCGACGATCTCCTCCGGCGCCCGCTCGATGAAGCTCGGGTTGGAGAGCTTGCCATCGACCTTGGCAATGTCGGCGTCGACCTTGGCGAGTTCCTTCTCCAACCGCGCGCGCTCAGCGGCGAAGTCGATCACGCCGGCGAGCGGCAGGCAGGCGGTGGTGCGGCCAAGCACGATCTGCGCCGAGGCCGCCGGGGCGACGTCGGCGGTCGAGGCGGTCTCGATGCGGGCGAGCCGGCGGATCGCCGCGTCGTGGGTGACGAGGCGCGCCTTGTCGGTGTCATCAGCGCCGACGAGCACCAGCGGCAGCAGCGCGGCCGGCGGCACGTTCATCTCCGCCCGGACGGAGCGGATCGCGGCGATGAGATCGACCAGCCAGTTGATCTCGTCGGCGGCGGCCGCCGCACCCGCGCCGGCGACGCCGACGGGCCAGCGCGCATGGGCGACGAGGCCCGGCCGCGCCGGGCCGGTCTCGCCGGTGCGCAGCCACAGCTCTTCCGTCACGAACGGCGCGAACGGATGCAGCACCTTCAGGATCTCGTCGAGCGCCCACGCCGTCGTGGCCCGGATCTCCGCCTTGGCGGCCTCGTCGTCGCCGTTGAGGATCGGCTTGGCGAGTTCGAGATACCAGTCGCAGAACGTATTCCAGGTGAAGCGGTAGACCGCCGCCGCCGCGTCGTTGAAGCGATAGGCGAGGATCGCCGCGGCGACCTCGTCGGCGACGCGGCCGGCTTCCACCACGATCCAGCGGGCGAGCGTGCCCTTGACGGAGGCCGGATCGAACCCTTCGACGCGGACGCAGCCGTTCATCTCGGCGAAGCGCGCGGCGTTCCAGAGCTTGGTCACGAAGTTGCGGTAGCCGGCGACACGGCTGGTCGCCAGCTTGATGTCGCGGCCGGGCGCGGCCATCGCCGCCAGCGTGAAGCGCAGCGCATCGGCGCCGTACTCGTTGGCGAGGTCGAGCGGGTCGATGACGTTGCCCTTCGACTTCGACATCTTCGCGCCCTTCTCGTCACGGACGAGGGCGTGGATGTAGACGGTATGAAACGGCTCCGGCCCCATGAAGTGCAGGCCCATCATCATCATCCGGGCGACCCAGAAGAAGATGATGTCGAAGCCGGTCACCAGCACATTGGTGGGATAATAGCGGCCGAGCTCCGGCGTCTTGTCCGGCCAGCCGAGGGTGGAGAACGGCCACAGCGCGGACGAGAACCAGGTATCGAGCACGTCCTCGTCGCGGACGAGTGCGGTCGGGGTGCCATAGTGCGCCGCCGCGGCGGCGAGCGCCTCCGCCTCGGACTTCTCGACGAACACGGCGCCGTCCGGGCCGTACCAGGCGGGGATCTGGTGACCCCACCAGAGCTGGCGCGAGACGCACCACGGCTGGATGTTCTCCATCCAGTCGAAATAGGTCTTCTCCCAGTTCTTGGGCACGAACACGGTGCGGCCCTCGCGCACCGAGGCGATCGCCGGCGCGGCGAGCGTCTTGGCGTCGACATACCACTGGTCCGTCAGCATCGGCTCGATCGGCACGCCCGATCGGTCGCCGTGCGGCACCATGTGCGGATGGTCCTCGATCTTCTCGAGGAAGCCGCGCTCCTCCAGCATCTCGACGATCCGCTTGCGGACGACGAAGCGGTCCTGGCCGTGCAGGGCCAGCGCCTCGTCGAGGTCGGGCGACGGCTTGAGGCCGGCGAGGAAATCCTCGTTGCCCTGCAGCGCGGCATTGCCCTCGAAATCGAGGATCGAGATCATCGGCAGGTCGTGGCGCTTGCCGACCTCGAAGTCGTTGAAGTCGTGGGCGGGCGTGATCTTCACCGCGCCGGTCCCGGTCTCCGGGTCGGCATAGTCGTCGGCGACGATCGGGATGCGGCGGCCGGTGATCGGCTGCACAACGAACTTGCCGACGATGTCCTTGTAGCGCTCGTCGTCTGGGTGAACCGCGACCGCGGTATCGCCCAGCATGGTCTCCGGCCGGGTGGTCGCGACGATGATGACGCGGTCGGCCATGCCCTCAACCGGATAGCGCAGGTGCCAGAGCTTGCCCTTCAGCTCGACCGGCTGGACCTCGAGGTCCGAGATGGCCGTCAGCAGCTTCGGGTCCCAGTTGACGAGGCGCTTGTCCTTGTAGATCAGGCCCTGCTTGTAGAGCGTGACGAACACTTCGAGGACGGCCTTCGACAGCCCCTCGTCCATGGTGAAGCGCTCGCGCGACCAGTCGCACGAGGCGCCGAGGCGGCGCAGCTGGCCCAGAATGGTGCCGCCGGATTCGGCCTTCCAGCTCCAGACCTTCTCGACGAACTTCTCGCGGCCGAGCGTGCGGCGGTCCGGCTCCTGGCGCTGCATCAGCTGGCGCTCGACCACCATCTGGGTGGCGATGCCGGCGTGGTCGAGCCCGGGCTGCCACAGCACGTCGCGGCCCTTCATGCGCTGGAACCGCACCAGGATATCCTGGAGCGTGTTGTTCAGCGCGTGGCCCATGTGCAGCGAACCGGTGACGTTCGGCGGCGGGATGACGATGCAGAACGGATCGGCACCCGGCTCGGCGCCGGCTCCGGCTACGAAGGCGCGCTTCTCGTCCCACAGGGCGGCGATGCGCGGTTCGGCTTCGGCGGCTTCGTAGTTCTTCTCGAGCATGGCGGGCTCAGTTCGTCGATGGCGCGGATGCGCGGGGATCGGTCGTGACCCTGAAGCCCGTGGGAGCGGGCCGGGTCAGCTGTGCAGCGGGAGACGGGCCGTTCGGGAAGCGGCCCGGTCCCGTGGGCGTGGTTAAGCGTCCCGCGCGCGCCGGTCAACCTCAGGCGCGCAGCGCGCCGGCCTGAAGCGCGGTCCGTTCGCCCTGACCGCGTCGAGCGGAGAGCGGGCCGGCCGTGGACGCAAAAGCGGCGCGCCGGGTCGACCGGCACGCCGCTCGGGGATCGCAACCCGGAAGAACGCGCGGGGCAGCGGCTCAGCGCTCGCCGCGGCTCACGCGCTCGATTTCCGCGCGAACCTGACGCTCCACGATGCGCGGCAGGTTCTCGTCGAGCCACGACTGCAGCATCGGGCGCAGCATGTCGCGCACGAGGTCCTCGATGGTGTGCGGGTTCTGCGCCACCACGGTCCGCGACAGCACGTTGAAGGATGCGCCGATGGCCGCATCCGCCGCCTGGGAAAGGATGCGGTCCTCGGCGGTGGGCGCTGCGGCTTTCGTCTCACTGCTCATGTCGGGTTCAACCTTGTTTTCCATGGTCTGCATGACGAGCGGCACGATGGCAGCACCGATCGCCTCGGTCACGAGTGTCTCAAACGCTTCAAGCGAGGCGACGTCAAGCTCGGCGGGCCCCGCGATCTCGCCGGCCGCGTCCGAAGGGACATCGGCATCGGCAGCCGCGATATCGGTCATATCGGTGCTGAAGGTGTCGCCGGCAACCTGCTCGGAGACGTCCGCGAACGGCGCATCCTCATCCGCTACGCTCCCGCCCGACACGGCCTCGACCGGGACGTCGTCCGCGACAGCCGCCGCGTCGTCCGTCTCGAGGGCGAGATCGCCGTCGTCGAACAGCGCTTCGGCGAAGGCCTCCTGCAGCGCGTCGATGCCCTCTTCGGCGTCTTCCATCGCGGCAAGGCCGGGCTCGTCTTCGGCGACGAGGACGCCGTCGTCGGGCGTCTCGACCTCGACCACGTCGTCGGCATCGGGATAGGCGGCCACCTGAGCGGCGTCATCGGGCGCTTCCGCCTCGACGGCAGCGGCATCGTCCCCGCCCTGCGGGCCGGAGTGCGCAGCCGTATCGGTCCCGGAGGCGTCCTCGTCGGCCGCGCCCTCCGCCGGCGCGAACACGCTGGCCCCGGCGAGTGCGTCGGCCATGTCCGCCTCTAGGTCAGCCGCGAGGTTCGGATCGAGGCCGGGTTCGCTCTCCTCCGCCGAGGCTTCTTCCGGATCGAGGCCGAGTTCCGAGAAGAGCTGGGCGGTGATGTCGAGCTCGATCAGCGCCGAGGCATCGGCGAGTTCCGGTGAATCCGGATCGACCGCCTCCCCGGCGTCCGCGACGGCTTCCTCGGCCGGCAGCAGCCGCTCTTCCTCACGCGCGAGTTCCACATAGAGGCCGGTGGAATCCGTCACCATGATCTCGGGCGCGGTCCCCTCCTCCAGGTGCACCGCGTCGCGGTCGTCCCGCAGCACCGGCGCAACCTCGAACGCGGCGGACGGCTCCGCCCGCGTGTTGCCGCCGAGCGGCTCGACGACCACTGCCGGCGCGGCGGAATCCTTCGCCGCGTTGTCGCCCCCGTCGGTGATCATGCGCTGGATCGATGCGAGGATATCCTCCATCGTCTGGTCGCGGGCGGACTTTGCTGGCGCCATGTCGCTCCTCCCGATCTCATCTCCGGGGCGAAGGCTTCATCCTCGCGCCGCCGCCGGCCGCCCCGTCAAGGCTCTGATCTTTCCCGCCACGCACCTCCGCCCGCGGAGGTCCTGGCGAGCCGCAAGACATTGCGCTGTCGCGACAGCTCCACGCAAGGCCGATCTCCCGAAGGATTGATAAAGAGTTAACAGGAGAACTCAAGCGACGCCACGCGCGGAACGGGAACCAACGCGACGCAGCCGGGATCGATCCACAGCCCGCAGCCCGTCTGGCGAACCCGGACCCTCAAACGAAAATCGGCCGCGCGATGCGGCCGATTCCGAAGAACGATCGTGGCGAGAAAACGGTCAGCGGCCGTCTTCAGCGGCCGTCAGGCGTCGTCATGCCCGCCCACTTGCCGCGCACCGCATCGTAATGCTGGGCCGGCTTGTAGACCGAAACCGGCAGGTGCAGCGATTCCGCATCGAGCACGCCGACCGCGGCGAGAAGGGTGTAGAACGCCACCGCCTGCTGGAACTCGGCCTGCACCAGCGTGGTGCGCGCCTGGACGAGGTTGCTCTGCTGCTGCAGCACGTCGAGGGTGGTGGCCTGGCCGACCTTCTGTTCCTCGACGA
Organism: Pseudomonadota bacterium; assembly: GCA_023442215.1. Taxonomy (GTDB): domain Bacteria; phylum Pseudomonadota; class Alphaproteobacteria; order Rhizobiales; family Segnochrobactraceae; genus Pseudoxanthobacter. Next base: position 1,643 of record JAEZMP010000696.1, on the reverse strand, counting down.
CGCCGTTCACGGCGAGCTGGTTGGCGACGACAGCGGTGCGCGCCGCGAAGATGGAGGCCTCGGCCGCTTCCAAGTTGCCCCAGGCGGCGACGACCGACTGACGGACCTGATCGCGATAGAGGTCGACCTGAACCTGCGAATAGCCGAGCTGTTCCTTGGCCTGCCGGACTCTCGACGACACCATGCCCGCTGTGTAGATCGGGATGTTGACGTTGATGCCGATCTGGGCCGAATCCTGCTGCCGGGTCGACTGCGTGGTGTTGCCGTAGGCGAAATTGTACGCCCGGTTGACGCCCGCCTGCAGGTTAACCTGGGGCAGCACCTGACCTTCGAGCACCTTCACATTGAAGGAGGCGACGTCGACATTGTTCACCGCCGCTTGGATCGCGGGATGGTGCGACTGCGCGAAGGTGAGCGCGGCCGAGAGCGACTTCGGCCGCAGGGTCAGGCCGATCTGCTTGGAGCTCAGCTTCTTCGGCTGGATGCCGATGATCTGGCGGAACGTCGCCTGCGCGGCATTGAGGTTTGCCTTGGCGGCGTTGACGTTCGCCTGCGCCTGGGCCGCGCTCGCCTGTGACTGCGCGACGTCGGTGTTGGTGCCCTCGCCGACCTTGAAGCGCTCTTCGGACGACTTCAGCTGCTGGTTCAGGAACTCGAGGTTGCTCTGCTGCAGCTCGACCAGCGCCTGCTGCTGGATCACGTTCATGTAGGCCGAGGCGGCGTTGTTCAGCACCGCCTGCTCGGTGTCGCGCAGTTGCTCGCGCTGGGCAAGAACGGCCGCTTCGGCCTGCCGCACGGAATTCTGGGTCTGGAAGCCGCGGAACAGCGGCTGCGTCAGCGTCAGGCCGACCGAGATCGGATAGTTCGAGCCGTTCATCGCCAGATTGGTGCCGGCGTAGCCCTGATTGTAGCTGGTGTTGTAGTTGCCGTTGGCGGACCCGCTGATCGAGCCCGAGATCGTCGGGCGATAGCCGGACAGCGCCTGCGGCACGCCTTCGTCGGTCGCACGCGCCTGGGCACGGGCCGAGTTCAGGGTCGGGTTGGTGTTGTAGGCCGACGCGAGCGCGTCGGCGAAGCTCTGGGCGGAAGCGGTTCCACAACCGAGCGCGAATGCCAGCGCTGCCACGCCGAAGATGGATCCAGCACCTGAGAAGATGCCGCCGGCCACGACAGTCTGCGGCGAGAGCCCAATGGCCAGCGCCCCGGAACGGCGGCCTGACGAACGACCCATGGAATCACTCCCTAATCCGCACACTGAAGCCGCCGCACGCCCTGTTGCGCTCAGTACGCCCCGAGTGGGGCCTGCTGGCACGAGCCGAACGGCAGCCGGACAAAGACGCAGGACCGAGGTGCGATAGAAGCGACCCCACGAAGAGCACGCCCCCGCCGCGAATCCGACACACCGCAGATCCGACCGCGCCACACTGAAGACGACACGGCGGTTCCGCAAGTCCCGAATCCAGCCCCGGTCCAAAAACTAAACCGCACGGTTAAGTCATATCGTCGAGTCGGCATCGCCGCAAAGGGGGCGCAGCCACACTTGTGGCGATCTGCCCTCACCTGAGGCGCCAATGCAACAGCGCCCCAACCTCACCGCGTAGAATGCCAGGCGCCGCAACCGGCGCGCCGGCGCGGACCAGTTC
>JAEZMP010000694.1 GCA_023442215.1 Pseudomonadota bacterium | reverse complement strand
CGGCGCCGCTTCAGCGAGGATGGACGATGAGCGACGCGACGGCCGGCATCCTGCCCCGGCAGGAGATCCGCCACCTGATCGAGGCCGGCATCATTGCGAGCGACGTGCCGGTGACAGCGCGGCAGGTGCAGCCCGCGAGCCTTGATCTGCGGCTCGGCAACGTCGCCCACCGCATCCGGGCGAGCTTCCTCACCGGTCCGAACGCCACCGTGGCGGACAAGCTCGGCAAGCTCACGCTGCATTCCATCGACATCAGCCGCGGCGCGGTGCTTGAAACCGGCTGCGTCTATCTCGTGCCGCTCGAGGAGCGGCTGGCGTTGCCCCAGGCGATCTCGGCCACCGCCAACCCCAAGAGTTCCACCGGGCGCCTCGACGTCTTCACCCGCGTCATCACCGATTGCGGCCGGGCGTTCGACACGGTGCCTGCCGGCTACCAGGGCCCGCTTTATGCCGAGATCAGCCCGCGCACCTTCCCCGTGCTGGTGCGCGCCGGCTCGACACTGTCGCAGATCCGCTTCCGGCGCGGCGAGGCCGGCCTCGACGACCGCGAACTCCTCGCGCTTCACGACCGGGAAGGCATCGTGTTTCCGGGTCGGCCGGTGGTGGCGGGCGGGCTGCATCTCACCGTCGATCTCGTCGGCGGCCACGAGCCCGGCGGTCCCATCGGCTATCGCGCCAAGCGCCATGCCGGCGTGATCGACATTGATCTCAAGGGCGGCTGCGATCTCTACGATTTCTGGGAGCCGGTTACGACCCGTGGCGAGCCGAGCCTGATCCTCGATCCCGACGAGTTCTATATTCTCGCCTCCCGCGAGGCGGTGCATGTGCCGCCGGAAGTTGCCGCCGAGATGGTGCCGATCGATCCCCTCGTCGGCGAATTCCGCGTCCATTATGCCGGCTTCTTCGATCCGGGCTTCGGCCATGCCGCGGCTGGCGGCTCGGGCTCGCGCGCGGTGCTCGAGGTGCGCAGCCACGAGGTGCCGTTCATCATCGATCACGGCCAGGTGGTCGGCCGCCTCGTCTACGAGCGCATGGCGGCCCGTCCCGACGTGCTCTACGGCCAGGATCTCGGCTCCAACTACCAGGCGCAGGGCCTGAAGCTCTCCAAGCATTTCCGCGCCTGACGCGCATCCCGGCGGGCCACGCGGCCGTCCCGGCCCGCCCGGGCGCTCTGCAAGCGGTTTTGTCGCAGCCGCCGGCGGCCCCGGCTCCTTCGTTCCGCGTGTTTTTCCGTCCTGCCGGACTGCCTGCCGGAGCGGGAATCCTTTAGGATTCCGCACTCTGGCGACGCGTGCGCCCAACGATGTCTGGCGCCGTGGGGGCGACCCGGCATACCGGGCGCAAAGGCGTCGGCTAAGAAACGGGCTGGGGAGAATTCCACATGATGAGTCTGCCGTTCTTTGCGCAGGCGGCGGCGCTGCTCTGCATCTGGGCGGGGCGAAGGAACGCCGCCTTCGCACTGCTGGTGCTGTCCCTGATCGTGACGCTCGTGCTGTTCCGCCTGCACGCGACCGATCCCCTCAACATCGTGCTTTGAGGAGGACCGCACCATGTCGCCATCCCTGTCACGCACCCTCAACGGTCTCGGGCTTCTCGCCGTCGGCGCTGTCCTGCTGATCGCCTTCGCGGCCCAGCTCCTTGAAGGCGAATTGCCGTGTCCGCTCTGCCTGCTGCAGCGCAGTGCCTTCGCGGCGGTCATGGTCGGCCTCGCGCTCAACGTGCGGTTCGGTCCGCGTCCCGCTCACTACGGCATCGTCATCCTGTCGGCGCTCGTCGGCGCCGCCATTTCCGGGCGGCAGACGCTGCTGCACATCGTGCCCGGCACCGGCACGTTCGGCGACGCGATCCTCGGCCTGCATTTCTACACGTGGGCGTTGGTGCTTTTTATGGCCATCGTGCTTGGCAGCGCTGCTATGCTGCTGTTCGAGCGGCAGTTCGCGCCGATTCCCGCCGGGGCGAAGGTGGGCATTCTGGGCGTCCTCGCGCTGGTGCTGACATTCGTCCTGTCGTTCGGCAACGGCGTGTCGACCGTTCTGGAGTGCGCCGGGGGCCTGTGTCCGGACGATCCCACGGGCTACATCCTGCTTCAGGGCGCGGGTCCTTCGGACGCGGCGCCTGCGCCGGCCGCAACCACGACGCCGGCTCCGGGCGGAGGCTGATCGAGCCTCGCCCAACCTGAAGACGAAGGCGATGCCCGGCCGACAGCGCGGCAAGACGCTGCGGCCCGGCATCGGTTGATGGAGGAACGCAATGGCTTCGACCGTCGATGACAAACCCAGCATCAAGACCGTCTTCGGTCCCGGGCTCGCCAGCCGGCAGGCCATTGCCCGCGTGGAGGTGCCGACCACCGGCAGGGGCATGGTCGATATTTCCGGCCTCGTCGACCGGTGGCTGACGTCCGTTCAGGCCGTGGAAGGGCTGCTGACGGTGTTCCTGCGCCATACGTCCGCGTCGCTGGCGGTGCAGGAGAATGCCGATCCGAGCGCGAGCGCCGACCTGATGGACGCCTATGACCGCCTCGTCCCGATGGACTGGAACTGGCGCCACTCGCTGGACGGCCCCGCCGACATGGCGGCCCACGTCAAGTCGGCGCTGACCGGCGTCAACCTCGCGATTCCCGTGGTGCACGGGCGCGCCGATCTTGGCACCTGGCAGGGCATCTTCGTCGTCGAGCATCGCCTCGAAGGCCACCGCCGCGACGTCACGCTGCACTATCTCGGCACCTGAGGGCGCGTTGGGGGGGCGCGTCCGCTGCGTCTGGCAACGTCTGCGCTTTCCTGCCGTTTCCGCTGCAAGCCGATTGCCAACGCAACCTGAAATATCCACACTGATAGGTGGTATCGGGTCGTGGGCGATTGTGCGGGCTGAAGCCCGTCCGTCGGACCGCGACGACTGGGGATGGGAAGCGGCCGGGATGATGCGGTACGCCGCCTGAAGGCGGTCGCCACGCCCGGGGGCGTGGGGCATTCGTCTTGGGGCGCGACGGTCGGATATCGACGGCCGAGTTGATGGCGGCTGTTCTCGGCCTGCCCGTGCTCGCCGACGCGGCGCTCGACGAGGCCGTGCGCACCCTCGACGGCCGTGGAATGCCGGCGACCGGCGCGATCCCGTTGATCGAGATCGGCCACGGGCCGGAGGGCCCCATGGTCGCCGTCGCGGTCACGGCGAAGACCGCCGGCCGGCTCGCCATGCTGCTCAGCCGTAATCCGGGCCTGCGCCGCCGCATCCGGCTGGTCGATCCGGAGGCGCTCGCGGCAGCGTTCGCCCGCATCCGCTCACAGACAGCGCGATGCCCGGCGCGGGCCAACCTGCGCCGCGTCGCCGTGCGCGATGTCGACGACATGCTGGCGGGCCTCGTCGTGGCGTCGGGCGACCGGCTGGCCCGTCAGGCGACGACGCGGGGGCAGGCCAGGCTTCTCGTGCTGTTGTCGGCCGTCGTCCTCGCAGCGGTGGC
>JAEZMP010000654.1 GCA_023442215.1 Pseudomonadota bacterium | reverse complement strand
ATCGAGATCTTCGGCCGCCGGCTCGCCTATGTGCTCGGCGCTCCCGGCCGCCACCTCGTGATGAACAGCCTTGCGATCGCCGCGGCGGTGGATGCCGTCGGCGCCGATCTCGATGTCGCCCTCGGCGCGCTCGGTGGGTTCTCGGCCCCCGTCGGCCGCGGCAAGCGCCACGTGCTGCACCTCGCCGGCGGCACCGCGATGCTGATCGACGAAAGCTACAACGCAAACCCGACATCGATGCGCGCGGCTTTCGACGTGCTGGCGCTCGCGCCCGTCGGGCCGGGAGGGCGGCGGATCGCGGTGCTCGGCGACATGCGCGAACTCGGCGCCGATGGTCCGGCGCTGCATGCGGCGCTGGCCGCGGACATCGAGGCCGCCGGGATCGACCGCGTCCATTGCGCCGGACCGCTGATGGCCGCGCTCTATGACGCCCTGCCCGCCCGATTGCGCGGCACCCGTGCCGAAACCGCCGCCGAGCTCGAGCCGGCCATCGAGGCCGATCTCGCGCCGGGCGACGTCATCATGATCAAGGCTTCCAACGGCAGCCGGCTCGGACCGGTCGTCGCCCATCTTTGCACCCGATTCGCGGGCGGGACCGCGGTCGGTTCGGGGGTTTGAAAAGAGGATGCTCTATTTCCTCGCCGATTTCAGCGGACACGCCTCGTTCCTGAACGTGTTCCGCTACATCACCTTCCGCACGGTCGCGGCGATGATGACGGGCCTCCTGTTCGTGTTCCTGTTCGGGCCGGCGATCATCGCCTCGCTCCGGGTGCGGCAGGGCAAGGGCCAGCCGATCCGCACCGACGGCCCCCAGAGCCACCTCGCCAAGCGGGGCACGCCGACCATGGGCGGGTTGATGATCCTGTCGGGCCTCGTCGTCTCGACGCTGCTCTGGGGCAACCTCACCAATCCCTATCTGTGGGTGGTCCTGCTCGTCACCCTCGGGTTCGGGATGATCGGGTTCTACGACGACTATCTCAAGGTGACGAAACAGAGCCACAAGGGCTTCTCCGGCAAGGTGCGCCTGCTGATCGAGGCGCTGATCGCCGGCACGGCCGCCGTGGTGATGAGCCATCTCGCCGCCCCGCACCTCGCCACATCCCTCGCGGTGCCGTTCTTCAAGGATGTGATCATCAATCTCGGCTGGTTCTTCGCGCCGTTCGCCATTCTGGTGATCGTCGGTGCCGGCAACGCCGTGAACCTGACCGATGGCCTCGACGGCCTCGCCATCGTGCCGGTGATGATCGCGGCCGGCTCCTTCGGCGTCATCACCTACCTCGCCGGCAACGTGGTGTTCGCCGACTACCTGCAAATCCACTTCGTCAGCGGCGTCGGCGAGCTTGCCGTTCTGTGCGCGGCGATGATCGGCGCCGGCATCGGCTTCCTGTGGTTCAACGCGCCGCCGGCGGCGATCTTCATGGGTGATACCGGCTCGCTCGCCCTTGGCGGAATGCTCGGCGCCATCGCCGTTGCGGCGAAGCACGAGGTGGTGCTCGTCATCATCGGCGGCCTGTTCGTGATCGAGGCGCTCTCCGTCATCATCCAGGTCATCTCGTTCAAGACCACCGGCCGGCGCGTGTTCCGGATGGCGCCGATCCACCACCATTTCGAACAGCTCGGCTGGACCGAACCCCAGGTCGTGATCCGCTTCTGGATCATCGCCATGGTGCTGGCCCTGATCGGGCTTTCCACCCTGAAGCTCCGGTGAGGACCGCCGGATGATCCCGCTCGCTTTCCTCAAGGGTGCGAAGATCGGCGTGCTCGGCCTCGGCCGGGCCGGCCGTTCCGTCGCGGCCGCCGCAGCGGCCGGCGGTGCCGAAGTCTATGTGCACGATGACGACGACGGCGCCGTGGAGCGCCTCGGCATCGCCGGGGCAGTCCAGACCGATCTCGCGACCGGCCCGTGGCCGGCGCTCGACCTTCTGGTCGCGAGCCCGGGCGCCGCGCACATCTATCCGAGGCCGCATCGGGTCATCGAGCGCGCGTGGGGCGAGGGCGTGCCGGTCGACAACGAGATCGGCCTGTTCTTCACCGCCATCGGCCACTCCGGCGCGACCGTGATCGCGATCACCGGTACGAACGGAAAGTCGACCACGACCGCGCTCACCCGCCACCTCGTCGCCGCGTCCGGCCGTGCAGTGCAGATGGGCGGCAATATCGGCGTGCCGGTGTTCGACCTCGACATGCCGGCGCCGGGCGATGTGGTGGTGCTCGAACTCTCGTCCTACCAGATCGACCAGGCGCGCCGGCTTTCGCCCGACATCGCGGTGTTCCTCAATCTCACGCCGGACCATTACGACCGCCACGGCGGTCGCGGCGGCTATTTCGCGGCGAAGCGCCGGCTGTTCGAGGTCGGCCGTCCGCGCGTCTCCGTCATCGGCGTGGACGAAGAGGAGGGCCGCTTTCTCGCGAACCTCACTCGAGCCGGACGCGAGCCCGGTGGCTCCACCATCGCGATTTCGGCGACGCGCGATCTCGGCCGCCGCGGCCTCAGCTATCGCTTCGATGGCGAAGCCATCGTGGAACTGCACGACGGCGAGGCGCGGGCGCGCTATCCGCTTGCCGGCATCGGCTCGCTGCGCGGCGTTCACAATGCGCAGAACGCCGCCGCCGCCATCGCCGCGGTGCGGGCGGCCGGCGTTGCCGCGGACGCCGTTGCGGACGGTCTGAAGACGTTTCCCGGCCTCGCCCACAGGCTGGAAACGGTCGGCCGACGCGGCAAGGTGCTGTTCATCAACGATTCCAAGGCGACCAACGCGGATTCGACCGCGAAGGCGCTGGCGAGCTTCGAACGGATCTACTGGATCGCCGGCGGCGTTCCGAAGGCAGGCGGCATCGCCGACCTCGCGCCGTTCTTCGGCCGGATCGCCAAGTCCTATCTGATCGGCGAGGCTGCCGCGGACTTCGCGGCCACGCTCGAGGGGCGCGTGCCGTTCGAGATGAACGGGACGCTCGATGCGGCGGTCGCCGCCGCAGCCCGCGACGCTGCCGGGGACGGAGCAGCCGAGCCCGTCGTCCTGCTTTCCCCGGCCTGCGCCTCCTTCGACCAGTTCAAGAGCTTCGAACAGCGCGGCGACATGTTCCGCACGCTGGTTTCCGGCCTCGCCGGCATCGAAATGGGAGGTGCCTGATGGTCTCGCGCGTCGACCGAAGCCGGGTCTCGGAATGGTGGTGGACCATTGACCGCTACCTGCTGTTCACGCTGCTGTTCCTGCTGGCGAGCGGGGTCGTGCTGTCGTTCGCGGCGAGCCCGGCGGTCGCGGAGCGCATCGGCGCCGGCACCTATCATTTCGTGCAGAGGCAGGCGTTCTTCGCCGTCCCGGCCGCCTTCACGCTGGTGGCGATCTCGATGCTGACACCGAAGCAGGTGCGCTCGACCGCCTTCATGCTCTACGGCGTGATGCTGCTGCTCACCATTGCGACGCTGTTCTTCGGCGCCGAGGTGAAGGGCTCGCGGCGCTGGCTCAACCTCGCTGGCATGTCGGTGCAGCCGACGGAATTCCTGAAGCCGGCGTTCGTGATCCTGATCGCGTTCGCGCTTTCGGAAGGCGCCAAGCGCACCGGCCTGCCCGGAAAGGCCATCGCCGCCTTCCTTCTGGCGATGACGCTTGCCCCCGTGGTGGCGCAGCCCGACCTCGGCCAGGCGATGCTGCTGTCGATCACATGGTGCGCGATGATCTTTCTCGCCGGCCTGCCGTGGATTTTCACGGTGGTGCTGGCGGCGCTCGGCGCGAGCGGCCTTGCGGGTGCCTACTTCGTGTTTCCCCACGTCGCGGGCCGCATCAACCGCTTCCTCGATCCCGGATCCGGCGACACCTTCCAGGTGGATACGGCGATGGATTCCTTCGCCGCCGGCGGCTGGTTCGGCGTCGGTCCCGGCGAAGGCAGCATGAAGCAGATCCTGCCCGACGCACACACCGCCTTCGTGTTCGCGGTGACCGCCGAGGAG
>JAEZMP010000612.1 GCA_023442215.1 Pseudomonadota bacterium | reverse complement strand
GCCACCGGCGCGCTCATCACCCACGATGCCGGCGGCGCGCTTGCGGGCGCGGCGATCGGTGGCGTCGGCGGCGCCGCAATCGGCGCCGGCACCGCGCCGAAGCGGACCTGCACCGCCTATGACGCCTATGGCCGGCCCTATCAGGTATCCTGCTGACGGGCCGCTTCTTCCCGCGCCGGCGTGACCGCCCGTGCCCCCCCCCTCTGCCACCCAGGGAGACGCCGGCCGCTGCGCCGGCGTTTTCTTGCGTGCTGAGGGGGCGGAGATGCTTCCGGCGCTGCGTTCCCCGTCCCGGCCGCGGTTGCCGCCGCCTTCCCGCCGTGCTCCGGCCAATGTGAAACGGCGGGCGGGGCGTGTGCTTTCCGAACGGAACCGAGCGGGATATAGCTTTGCCTGACGGGTGCGCGTCCTGTGAACGGCCGCGCACTCCCGACGAACGTTGCAAGACCACCCCGAATGGAACAGGACTCCGGGAGCGGTTCGAGCCGGTTGAACGGTTCGCACGCCGGAGCTGGAGACAAGATGATGAAGAAGCTCGTTCTGGCCGCCGCCCTTGCCCTCGCCGTCGCCGGCTGCACGCAGGAGCAGACCAATCGCGGCGTGGTCGGCGGCGCTCTCGGCGCCGGCCTCGGCGCGGCCACCGGTGCCCTCATCACCGGTGATGCCGGCGGCGCGCTCGCGGGCGCGGCCATCGGTGGCGTCGGCGGCGCCGCTATCGGCGCCGGCACCGCGCCCCAGCGCACCTGCACGGCCTACGATGCGTATGGCCGGGCCTACCAGGTAGCCTGCTGAGGTCCGCGGCGCTCCGGGCGTCGCACCGGCAGCCTGACGATATCCCACGGATGGACGCCCGGCGGACAAGGCCGGGCGTTTTCTTTTTCAGGGCGCCGGACTGCGGTGACGCGCCGGCATGCCCGGACCTTGCGAAACGAAGGCAGCGGGATATAGCTTGGCCCGTCGGTCGGACGTTCTCCTTCGGGGCGCGCCGGCCAAGCCACATTATGCGGGCAGACGACAACCGGGCGGGAACAGTCCGGAAGCCGCCGGCTTCGAACGCATGGCGGAGCACGAGCGCCCGGCATCGGCCCGGTTCCCGGGCGTGGCCCGCAGCCGTCGCGCCGGGGTGCCGCTCGTCTGCCGCTGAACAGAGGAAACGCCGTGAATTCCGTGTTCGCCGACCTGCCGACGACCATCTTCGAGGAGATGTCGCAACGCGCCCGCGACAACGCGGCCATCAATCTCGGCCAGGGATTCCCCGACGATCCGGGCCCCGAGGACGTGCGCCGCAAAGCGGCCGAGGCCGTGCTCGACGGCTATAACCAGTACCCCTCGATGATGGGCACGCCAGAGCTTCGCGCTGCCATCGCCGCGCATTACGGTCACCACCACGGTGTAACGCTCGACCCGATGAGCGAGGTGCTGGTGACCTCCGGCGCCACCGAAGCGCTTGCCGCTTCCATCCTCGGGCTGGTTTCGCCCGGTGACGAGGTCGTTCTGTTCGAGCCCGCCTACGACGCCTATCTGCCACTGATCCGTCAGGCGGGTGGCATCCCGCGCATCGTCAAGCTGGCGCCGCCGGACTGGCGTTTCCGGCGCGAGGACCTGGCGCGAGTGATCGGCCCCAAGACGGGCCTGGTGATCATCAACAATCCCAACAATCCCGCCGGCGCGGTGTGGCCGCGCGAGGACCTCGAGGCGCTGGCGGCGGCGATCGCGGACACGCCGGCCATCGTGGTCTCGGACGAGGTCTGGGAGCATGTGGTGTTCGATGGTCGCGCCCACGTTCCCGTTCTGGCGATTCCGGGCCTGCGCGAGCGGTCGGTGAAGATCGGCTCGGCCGGCAAGATTTTCTCCCTGACCGGCTGGAAGGTCGGGCTCGTCGCGGCGGCGCCGCCGATCCTGAAGGCCGTCGCCAAGACGCACCAGTTCCTCGCCTTCACCACGGCGCCGAACCTGCAGGCCGCCGTCGCCTACGGCCTCGGCAAGGACGATGCCTATTTCGCGGCGATGCGGCTGCGCCTCCAGGGGCTGCGGGACCATTTCTCCTCCGGCCTGAGGTCGGCCGGCTTCACCGTGCTGCCGAGCGCCGGCACCTATTTCGTCTGCGCCGATCTCGCGCCGCTCGGCGTGACGGACGATCAGGCGTTCTGCCGCCGGCTGGTGAGTGAGGCAAAGGTCGCGGCGATCCCGGTTTCCGCGTTCTACTCGGGCGATGCGGTGCGTCACGTCGTGCGGTTCTGCTTCGCCAAGAACGAAGCGACCCTCGACGAGGCGATCGGGCGGCTCGTGCAGGCGGCACCGGCCCTGGCGGCCTGACAGAGCCCTCACGCGCGGCTCATGGCACGCAATGCAATGGCCCCGGCAGCGGTTCTGCCGGGGCCATGTCTTTCAGGGACCTTGCCTGAGGGCACCTCTATGCGGCGGCACGCAACCCGCCGATGGGGCGTGCGCGGCGCAGCCGGCGCACGGCGCGCTCGGCGGCGAGCGCATCCGGGAAGCTCTCGCCTTCGAGAGCGCTGAACGAGGCATCGACGGCATGGAAGGCGAAGCTTCCGCTCGTCCCACGGATCAGGATGCCGGCAGGATCGTCATCGATTTCGACAAGATACGTATTGAAAGTCGACATGGGCTTTTATCCTCTCGGTCGCGGGCCATAAACGCGCGGCGACGCAGGGTGTTCCATCTTCGAGGTGCTCGAAGAAAA
>JAEZMP010000603.1 GCA_023442215.1 Pseudomonadota bacterium | reverse complement strand
CCTCCAGCGTGGGGCGGACGTGAGCCTCCGCGAGATGACCGGCCAGTGCCGAACCGCTGCGGCGGCCGAGAACCACATGGGCATGGAGCGCCGGACGTCCCTCCGGATCGATCGCGACGTCGCCTGTGAAAGCTGCCACCTCGACCTGTTCCTCCACCGGGATCGCCAGATAGGCCTTCCGCTCCCAGTCGAAATAGCTGATCACGGCGCGGCTGAACGCGCCGATCGCGGTGAAGTGGGCGGCGGTGAGCCGCTCGGCCTCGGCGAACGACTGAAGCGTGGCCATGGCCTCCTCGCCGGTCTCCAGAATGACGGCGAACGTCCTCAGCCCGCCGTTCTCGGCCAACAATTTCGTGCGCATGGCATGTCCCTCCTGATCGCCCTTCCGGAACGGGGAGAAGCCGGCACCGACAGGCGCCGGTTCTCGCGCCGCCATCCGGGTCTGGCGGTCAGTTCAGCCGGTTGGCCGGCTGCTTGTTCTTCAGGCCGTCGTGACCGTGGGCCAGTTGAAGCGTCGGCTGCGGCTGGATCTTGAGTTCGGCCGGCACCAGCTTGCCCGGCCCACCCTTGGCGATGGTGGTGCCGCCGTCGGCGAACCACAACGCGCCGGTGACGAAGCTCGCCTCATCCGAAGCGAGGAAGGCATAGACGTTCGCCATTTCCTCCGGCGTGCCGCGGCGGCCGAGCACGGTGCCGGCCAGGGTGGTCTCTTCCATCATCTCGTTCATCGGCCCGGTTTCCTTGTGGGTCCAGGCGGTATCGATGGGGCCGGGGCACACGCAGTTCGCCCGCACCCCGTACTTGCCCTGCTCGTAGGCGACGCCGCGCATGAAGGCATGGACGAACGCCTTGGTGCCGCCATAGGGCGCGTTGTTCGGCTCGCCCATCTCGCCGGCCTCGGACCCGGCAGAGAGCACGACGCCGCGCGTCTTCTGCAGGTAGGGCAGGGCGAACTTCGTCATCAGGAACACCGAGCGGACGTTGTTGAGGATGGTGAGGTCGAAGTTCTCGACGGAATAGTCCTGGCACTCGGCGACTTCGAGGAAGACGCCGGCATTGTTGATGAGAATATCGAGGCGGCCGAACCGGTCGACGGCCTGCTCGATGCAGGCGCGGGCGGATTGTTCCTCGGCGAGATTGCCGAGGAACGAGTCGGCGTCGCAGCCCTTGGCGGCCAGCGTGCGCGCGACCTAATCGACCGGATCGTCCGGCAGGCCGGCCAGAAGAAGGCGCGCGCCCTCGGCGGCGAACTTGTGGGCGATGGCTTCGCCGATTCCCGTTCCGGCACCGGTGACGACGGCGACCTTTCCTTCGAGTCTGCCTGGCATTGGATCTCTCCTGTTGGTGCGGATTTTCAGGCGGGAGCGTATGTGCCGCAGCGTGCGGTCACTGCAGGCCCGGCAGCCGCTCCATCGCCTCCTCGCACGCTCGCAGGCACGCACGGCAGGATTCGGCGCAGATGCGGCAATGCTCGTGCATCTGCGCATGGCGTTCGCATTCCTCGGCGCAGGAGCGGCAGATTTCGGCGCAGGCCTGCAGCGCGAGGTGCAGCACGCGCGCATCCGCCCCGGCATGCCGGCTGGCGATGCGGCTGGTCGCCGTGCAGATGTCGGCGCAGTCGAGATCGAGGCTGATGCAGCGGCGCAGGTCGGCCACCATGTCCTCGGCCAGGCACGCATCGGCGCACTGGATACAGGTCGCGGCGCAATCGGCGCATTGCTCGATGCAGTTGACGATGGCGTCGCTCGGCCGGCCCTGAACGGACGGGTGGGTCATGAGCATGGACTGGGTGTGCATGGCGGATCTCCCGTGGGCGAAGTGGATCGGCTCGTCTCCGAACGCCGCTTGCCTTCGACTGTTCCCGGAGAACGTCGCGCGTGTCCGCCACACCGCGGGCCTGGGCTCACTCAGGCTCCGTCTTCCTCGACGGATTCGAGCAGCGCGATCAGCGCGAGAACCCGGCCGGATGCCATGGCCCGGCCCTCGTTGATCATGGCCTCGTCCGCGTTCGCCCAGGTCCAGGCCTCGGCGAGTTCCTCCGGCGTGGCTCCGATGCGGTTGATCTCGGCGATCAGGTCTTCATCGACCGGGCCGAGAATGGCGGTGATCTCTCCCGCTCTCATGATGCGCCTCCGTGCGGTGAGGACCGGGATGCCGGCCCCGGCAGTCAACGGTCTGCCGATCGCGAGGTTCCGCGCCGGGGCACGCCATCACCGTTGGCGAAATCGTGAGGCGGGGGACGGCCCGGCCTCGCCTATGCTCGAACGCGGCTGGCGGGTGGAGCACCGAAGCGAGGGAGACGACGGCCATGACCCGTCTGACGGCGAAGGATTTTCCGCCTGAGCTTATCGAACTCTACGACTATTACGCCCATGGCAGGATCACGAAGCGGGAATTCCTGGATCGCGCGGCCGCGTTTGCCATCGGTGGGCTGACCGCGGGTGCGATCCTCGCCTCGATGAGCCCGAACTACGCGCTTGCCGCGCAGGTGGAAGCAAACGATCCCGGCATCGTCGCCGACTACATCACCTATTCCTCGCCGGAGGGAAACGGCGAGGTGCGCGCCTATCTCGTCCGGCCCGCGGGTATGGCCGGGCCGGTACCCGGCGTGGTGGTCGTGCACGAGAACCGCGGCCTCAATCCCTATATAGAGGACGTCGCCCGCCGCGTGGCGAAGGCCGGCATGGTGGCGCTCGCGCCGGACGGGCTGACCTCGGTCGGCGGCTATCCGGGCAACGACGACAAGGGCCGCGAACTCCAGCAGACGGTCGATCCTGTCAAACTGATGAACGACTTCCTCGCGGCGGTCGACTACCTCATGGCGCGCAACGACATGGTGACCAAGGTCGGTATTACCGGCTTCTGCTATGGCGGCGGGGTCGCCAACGCGGCGGCGGTCGCCTTCCCGCAACTCGGCGCCGCTGTGCCATTCTACGGCCGGCAGCCGAAGGCGGACGACGTCGCCCGCATCGAGGCGCCGCTGCTGCTGCACTATGCGGAGAACGACCCCAACATCAACCAGGGCTGGCCGGCCTACGAAGCCGCCCTGAAGAACGCGGGCAAGACCTACGAGGCGTTCATCTATCCGGGCGTGAACCACGGCTTCCACAACGACACGACACCACGCTACGACGAGGCCGCCGCCAACCTGGCGTGGGATCGGACCATGGCGTGGTTCAGGCGGCATCTGGCCTAAGGCCGCCGCGCTGGCCGCGGTGCGGCGTCATTCGCCGTCGGTGCGCACCACGTTGCTCTGCGCGCCGCCCTCGAAGGGCGCGAGCGGGATTGCATCGGCTATCGCAGACTGGCCATCGCCGTTCAGGTGGAGGTGGTCGCCGACGTCATAGGCCGGATTGAGCCGGGTCGGATCGGCCGGATCGGCGACGATGCGCGCGGTGTCGATCACGCTGTCGATGCGCGGATCGGAGCGGATCCAGGCGTTGACCGCCTGGCGCACCTTCTCCTTGGCGGGCGAGCCGTAGCCCGGATAGGCGGCGTTCAGGAACGGCGTGATGGTCATGAAGTGGACCTTGATGTTGTTCTCGTGGGCCCGCGCGATGATCTGCTCGTAATAGGAGATCAACTCGGCCGCCTTCATTTCACCGTCCTGCGAACCGCCGAGGTCGTTGATGCCCTCGAACACGATCAGGTGGCGGATGCCGGACTGGCCGAGCACGTCGCGGTCGAAGCGCGACAGCGCCGGCGGGCCGCTCGCCGGGAAGACGGTGCCGCCGTCGCTGGCGATGCGGTTGCCGGCAATGCCCTGGTTCAGCACGCCGGTCGGGATGCCGGCGGCTTCGAGGCGGCGCGCCAGCAGGAAGGGCCAGCGGCCGTCGCCGCCGTCGGTGAGGGAATCGCCGAGCACGGCGATGGACTGCCGCGTCGAGCCGCCGGCGACGTCGACGCCGCTGATGAAGAACACCCAGGGGCGCGTCTCGACGTCGGCGATATCCGTCATGCCGATGGCGTTGCCGGGGACGACCACGCTCGGCTTGGTGGTGGGGCTGTGGCGGCTGGGAACCGGCGGCAGCTTGCCGGGCAGATAGAGCGAGATCGACACCGGCGCATTCGCGCCGACCGTCATCGCCACCGGGTCGCTGAGGATGCTCGCGCCGGGGGGAATGGTGACGCTCGGGGAGCCGCCGAACGTGATCCGCCGCAGCGATCCGGGTGCGAGTTTCATCGGGTTTGCACCCGGCGCGACGCTGGCGCCGCCAATGTCGAGCGGCACGGTGCCGTAATAGTTGGTGAGACGGACGCGCAGGAAATTGCCGCCGGTGGTCAGCGTCACCGTGGAGCGGACTGTCGCGTCCTCCGGCAAGGCATCGTGCTCGCCGATCAGGAGGGTCTTGAGCTTTTCGAGGCGGCCCTTTTCGCCGACCGGCTGGGGCGGCACCGGCGGGGCCGACCACGCACCGAACCACTCCATGGCGTGCACGACGGGGCCGGACCCGACATCGCGCGCATTCGAGGCGACGCGGACGAGGCCGTCCTCGGCGAGCACGGAAACGGGAGCGGCGACGCAGCTCGCCAGTGCCAGGATCAACGCCGCGCCGGGAAGCGCCATCCGGGCCGGTCGGAGGAGGGACATGGCGGCGCCGGCGAATGGAATGCTCATGAAACGGCCTTCTGCTTTGCACGCACCGGGCTGCGCGATCCGGCCGCCCGCGCGGCCGGCCGGTTCAGCGCCATGGCGGACATCGCGACAAGTCCGGCCCAGCTGCCGACGAGGAGGAAGACGGCGGTCATCATTCTAGAAGCGTCCTGCGGGCCTCCGGTTCCCTCACGGGAACAGGCGCAAAGGTTCGTCCGTCGCCGTCTCGTGTCGCGGCAGGGAGGAGCGGGAGAGGCTCGCCTCCGACCGGGCCGTGCCGACGGATGCGGCAGCAGCTACGGCTTGCGTCGTGGCTTCTTCATAACGTGGGAAAAATTCCCACGTCAAGAACATTCGACGGGAGGGCGAGATGCCGCCGCGGACGCACGCCGGGCGGCGGGTGGAACGGCGCGCACGGGCGTGGTTCATTGGGCGCGAACCGGACCTCGCCGCGAAAGGGCACGACGCGATGAAACTGTTCGTTCTGACGGGCGCCGGCTGCTCGGCCGAAAGCGGGCTCGGCACCTTCCGCGACAAGGAAGGCGCGTGGGCGCGGTTCGACCCGATGAAGCTCGCGACGCCAGAAGGGTTCGCGCACGATCCCGATCTCGTGCACGCGTTCTACAACGCCCGCCGCGGCAACCTGCTGGCGGCCGCGCCGAACGACGCGCACAGGGCACTGGCGCGGCTGGAAGCCGAGCTCGCCGCCCGCGGCGGCGAACTGTTTCTCTGCACCCAGAACATCGACGACCTGCACGAGCGCGCGGGGTCGCGGAGCGTCGCCCACATGCACGGCGAACTGCGCAAGGCGCGCTGCCTCGCCTGCGGCGCGGTGACGGCGTGGGACGGCGATCTCGGCCGGGCGGACGCCTGCCCGGCCTGCGGCGCGGCGGGCGCGCTTCGCCCGCACATCGTCTGGTTCGGCGAGATGCCGCTCTACATGGCCGAGATCCAGGACGCGCTGGAGGAGGCGAACCTGTTCGTCGCCATCGGAACGTCGGGCGCGGTCTATCCGGCGGCGGGCTTCGTCGGCGAGGCGCGCCACATGGGCATCCGCACCTGCGAGATCAACCTGGAGCCGTCGGACAATGCCGCCCTGTTCGACGAGCGCTATTACGGCGCCGCGACGGAGGCGGTTCCGGCCTGGGTCGAGCGTGTGCTCACGGGTCCGGACGCGCTGGTGCGATAGAGCGCTTTCCGATCCGATGGAGATGGCGGGGATCGCTCCCCGCCGTCGACTTGCGCCGAATTCAGGCGGTTGCCGTTCAGGACTGGAACAGGCCGGCGATGCCGGAATAGACACCGAGCGCGCACATCACGCCCGTCACGCCCCAGACGACGACCGCATATCGCCCTTTCAGGCGATAGGGCTCCGGCAGCGCGCGCTGCGACAACAGCACGAGGAAGCCGAGCACCACCGGCAGCAGCAGCGCGTTCAGCACCTGGACGAAGATGTTGACGTCGATCAGGTTGGCGCCCGACAGCACGACCGAGACGCCGATCACCAGCACCACGGCATAGACCACGTAGAACCATGGCGCCTGCTTGACCCCGTCGCCGAGGCTGCGGCGGTAGCCGGTGATCTCGCCCATGCCCCATGCGGCGGTCAGGCTGACGACGATGGCGGCAACCAGCGACGCCCCGACGATGCCGAGCGAGAACAGGATGCGCCCGGCGTCGTAGCCGAGGTGGGGCGTGATGGCGTCGCTGATCTGCTCGACCGTGTTGAGATCGACGCCGCCTTCCTGGTTCGCCCAGAGCGTGGCCGCGGTGGTGACCAGCATCGCGATCATCACGAGCTGGGTGATGATGGAGCCGATGGCGGTATCGATGCGGGAATGGCGCAGATGTTCCACCGTCAGACCTTTGTCGACGACCGCCGACTGCTGGTAGAAGATCATCCAGGGCATGACGACTGCGCCGATATTGGCGGCCACCAGGAACAGATAGTTGGAATCCGACACCGGGAAATTCTTCAGCCCCGCCATCACCTGGCTCGGGTCCGGGCTCGACATGAACATGGTGACGAGGAACACCAGCTCGAACAGCCCGACGCCGATGGCGATGCGCTCCACCCGAAGATAGGACCCCGTCAGCACCATGATGACGAGGAACAGCGTGACGGCGCCGGTCGAGGCCCACATCGGGATGCCCCACATCAGCCCGACGCCCGCGATGCCGCTCATCTCGCAGACGATAGCGCCGGCGCACGCGACCACCAGCGTCGAGACCGACAGCCACGCCCAGCCGCGGCCGAAATGGGATTCGATCAGCTCGCCATGGCCCTTGCCGGTGACGACGCCGAGCCGGATCGTCAGTTCCTGCACCATGAAGACGATGGGAATGAGGATGACCTGCGCCGACAGCAGCGTGTAGCCCCACTGCGCCCCGCTCTGCGCCGCCGTGATCAGGCTGCCGGCGTCGGTGTCGGCGAGCATCACCACGAGGCCCGGCCCCATGATGGCGAAATAGGCCATCAGGGCGGACCGGCGCGTCAGGCGCACGCCGGCCGGCGCGGCCGAAGCCCGCGAATAATCGTTGCTGGACATACATTAATCTCTGTAAAAGAGCGACACCCCTTGAATTTCAGGATGATTGGGCGCGATGAAAACTACTGTCAACCGGAATATATTGTAATTACTTTAAATACAAAGACCGAGCGATGTCATCGAAATCGTCAAATCTGCGGGCGGGAAGATAAGCCGGCATCCACGAAACTGAAGGCAGAAAAGCCGACAGGTTCAGGAATGAAGAGATCGCCACGCCAGAGCGCGGCTGGTGATCTTAAGGCGGGACGCAAAAAAGAGGCCCGGGCTGGAGCCCGGGCCTCGACGCTTCACGGTCCGCGCAGATCTTGGCGATCCGCTCAGTTCCTGGCGATCCGCTTAGCCTTTGGCGATCTGGTCGGACTGGGCGCCACTGTCCGGCCGGGGCGGCGCAAGGTCAGGCTTGCCGCCGAGCGGCTTCGAGACTTCGCTCGTGAACTCCGCGCGGCCGTCGATGGTGGAGCCCGACGACCAGCGGCCCTCGGGGATCGAGCCGTCGGTCATGTGGCCGAGATAGACATAGGAGAACTCGCGGTTCTCCTTCTCCTGCGGGAAACTGTCCGGGATCGGCAGCGCCGCCGAACCGCCGAGTTCCTCGAGCGCCGCAAGCCATTGCTGCTGATGCATGGTATCGCGGGCGATCAGGAACGAGAGCATGTCCTTCATGCCGGGATCGTCCGTCATGTTGTAGAGCCGCACCGCGAGAACGCGGCCGGATGCCTCCGCCGTCACGTTGGCGTACATGTCGGCGGCGATGTTGCCCGACGCATAGACGTGGGAGGCGTCGAACGGCACGCCGTTCGCATCCGCGGGAAGGGCCGCGAGGCCGGTCGAAAGCAGGTGGCGGAAATCCATGCCGTTCAGCACGGCGCCGCCCATGGGATCGGCGGAGACCTCCTCCTGCAGCGACAGCGGCGCGGTCTCCAGATTGAGCGCGACCGCGGTGGCCAGCATTTCGATGTGGCCGAGTTCCTCCGTCGCGGTGTTCAGCAGCATGTCGCGGTATTTGGCCGGACCGCGCGCGCCGAAGGCCTGGAACATGTACTGCATGGCCACGCGAATTTCACCCTCGACACCGCCGATCGCCTGCTGAAGGGCACGGGCGAATACGGCATTCGGCTTGTCGACGCGGACCGGATATTGCAGCTTGCCGTCTGTGTAGAACATAAAAGCCTCCCTGTGCGGCAAACGCCGGCCAGCGTGCAGCGACGGACGTGCCGTTGTGATGGTGAGAGCCGCCTGCTGACGGCGGGCGATGGACCCGCCCGACGAACCGTCGCTCCGCTCCGATTGTTCCGGGACGGTCCGAATGCTGCCTTCAACGGCCCATAGTATCGAAGCGGAAAGGACACCCGTCGCGCACCATGCCGACGCCAAAGTCCGGACGAACTCGGTCGACGGAAGACGAACCGGGAACTTCGGGTGCGCCGCCTTGTTGGTAGGGCGCTGCATCCTCACAGCCGCATGAACCCTCGCCCGCGCGACCCTCGCGCCTCGGCCCGGTTCCGGCAGCTTGCGGAACGCAAATCGGTTCCTCGCATCGATCGTCCGGAGGCTCGCGGATCCCGTGTTGCACATGCGCCCCCATGCCTTGTCGCCCGAAGTAGCCTTGCTGCCCGAAGTGACCTTGCGGCCCGAAATTCCGGCCGCAGGCGCCTCGCGTCCCCACTACTGGAAGTCGATCGCCGTTCCGGCCGCGAGCGAGCGGCGCCTCGATCTCGAGGAGCGCGTTCCGAAGCTCCTTTTCGTCACGCCCGAGATGGCGGATTTCGTGAAAGTCGGCGGCCTCGGCGAGGTCTCGACGGCCCTTCCCCGCGCGCTGCGCCAGACCAACGACATCCGCGTGCTCATCCCCGGCTATCGCCAGGTCGTCGCCGGGCGCCGGATCACGCCGGTCGCGCGCCTCCCGCCGGCCTGGGATCTGCCCGGCTGCACGATCGGCCGGATGGATATGGCGGACGGGCTGGTGGTCTACGTCGTGCTGTGCGCCGAACTGTTCGAGCGGGAGGGAACGCCCTACGGCGACGGCCGGGGCAGCGACTGGGACGACAACCACATCCGCTTCGCCCGGCTCAGTCTGGCAGCGGCCGAAATCGCCCGCGGCGTGGCCGATCTCGGCTGGCGGCCGGACGTGCTGCATCTCAACGACTGGCCGGCGGGTCTGACCGCAGGATATCTGGCTTGGCACCGGACGCCGGTGCCGACCGTGTTCACGGTCCACAACCTCGCCTATCAGGGGCTGTTCGACGCCGCGCGCATGGCCGCCATCGGCGTTCCGGAACAGGCCTTCCAGATGGAAGGGATCGAGTTCTACGGCAAGATGTCGTTCCTGAAGGCCGGCATCTACTATGCCTCCCACGTCACCACCGTCAGCGCGACCTATGCGCGGGAAATCTCCACGCCCGAGTTCGGCTGTGGCTTCGAGGGCCTGCTGCGTGCGCGGGAAAGCCAGAACCGCCTCAGCGGCATCCTCAACGGCGTCGACGAGAGCTGGGATGCCAGCAGAGACCCCTCGCTCGCCGGGCATTTCGACCGCCGCAACCTGCAGGGCAGGCGGCTCAACGCCGCGGAAACGCGCGAGGCCTTCCGGCTCGGCGTGTCGCAGGGACCGCTGTTCGCGATCATCTCCCGGCTCGTGCAGCAGAAGGGGATCGATCTCGCGATCGAGGCCGCCGAGAAGATCGTCGAGCAGGGCGGCCAGATCGCCGTCACCGGCCAGGGAGAGCCCTCCCTCGAGGACGCGCTCAGGCGGCTCGCCGAACGCCATCCCGGACAGGTCGGCGTCCGGATCGGCTTCGACGACGCGGAGGCGCGGCGGCTGTTCGCCGGCAGCGACTTCCTGCTGATGCCGTCGCGCTTCGAACCCTGCGGCCTCAGCCAGATGTTCGCGCAGCGCTACGGCTCGCTGCCCATCGCCTATCGCACCGGCGGGCTCGCCGACACCATCGAGGACGGCGTGACCGGATTCCTGTTCTCCGAGCTGTCCTGCAACGGCCTGATGGAGGCCGTGTCGCGCGCCTTCGACAGCTTCTCTGTCAAGAAGACGTTGCTTGCGATGCGGCGCAACGCCATGGGCCGACAGATCAACTGGCTCCAGTCGGCGCGACGCTACAACGACGTCTACGAGCGGATCCGGACCTGGGGCGTCTCCCTGCCGGCGGTGTTCTGACCGCCCCTGCGCGGCGGCGGCCCGGATGCGCGACGGGCCTGCCACCGGCGCGGTGACGTCGCCACCGCTGCCGGAGAGAGCAGCCGCGGCGTGACGGGAACGCCGGGCCGAGACCGGAGCGGCGGCGCGGGAGGGCGTGACGCGGCGCCCGCCCTTGCGACCGCAACCGTGTGCCGTCATGCTGGGGCCGGGTTCCCCTGCCTCGAAGAAAGACGCGCATGATACCGGCAGCCCTCGCCGTTCCGGGCTTTCTCACCTTCACCATCTCGATCGTGGTGTTCTTTCTGGGCTCCGGCCTCAACCGGGCCTTCGCGCCGCTGCGGCGCTGGAACATTCCCGAGGCCGTGACCGGCGGCCTGATCGCGGCGGTCGCGACGCTGCTGATCTACGAGGTGTTCGGCCGTGCGGTGTCGTTCGACCTCGGCGCCCGCGACGTGCTGCTGCTCTATTTCTTCACCGGCATCGGCCTCAATGCGCGGCTGGGCGACCTCATCGCGGGAGGGTGGCCGCTGGTGACGCTGCTGCTGCTGACGCTTGTCTATCTCGTGCTGCAGAACGTCATCGCCATCGGCTCCTCGGCGCTGCTCGGCCTGCCGGAGGGCGTGGCGCCGCTGCTCGGCTCGGTGTCGCTGGTCGGTGGCCACGGCACCACCATCGCCTGGGCGCCGCTGATCGCGGAGCGCTTCGGCCTGCCCAACGCGCTGGAGATCGGCATCGCCTCCGCCACCCTCGGCCTCGTGCTGGCGAGCCTCGCCGGCGGCCCGATCGCCGGCTTCCTGCTGAAGCGCTTCCGGCTCACCGGGCCGGCCTCGGACCCGGAGCCCGTCATCGGCCTCGACGCGCAGGACGGCATGTCGCGCCACGACAAGGTCACCCACGTCGACATCCTCAGCACGGTGCTCGTGCTCAATGTCGCGATCTTGATCGGCTACGCCATCGACACGCTGGTGCTCGCGGAGACCAGCATCAAGCTGCCGCTGTTCGTGGTCTGCCTGCTGGTGGCGATCATACTCACCAACACCCTGCCGCGGATGTTCCCGCGCCTCGCCTGGCCGACGCGGACCCGCGCGCTGGCGCTGATCTCGGACCTGTCGCTGAACGTGTTCCTGGCGATGTCGCTCATGAGCATGCAGCTCTGGACGCTGGGCGGCCTCGGTCCGGCACTCGTCGCGGTGCTGGCGATCCAGACGGTGGGAGCGGTCGCCTTCATCCTCCTGGTGGTTTTTCCGATGATGGGCCGCAACTACCAGGCCGCCGTGCTCTCGGCCGGTTTCACCGGCATCAGCCTCGGCGCCACGCCGACCGCCATCGCCAACATGACCGCCGTGACGAAGGTCAACGGGCCGGCGCCGATGGCGTTCATCATCCTGCCGCTGGTATCGGCCTTCTTCATCGATATCGCGAACGCCATCACCATCAGCTTCATGCTGAACTGAGGCGTCCCGGCCGGCGCCGCCGGCGCTAGCGCCCGGGCGCCTTGCACCCGGGCCTGACCGAACCGGACGGGACAAGTCCGGGAAAGCCATGAGGGAGAGCCGCCTTGACCGATGAACCGCGCGTGGACGCCCCCTTCGTCGACGGGTTGCCGGATGGACCCGGCCTGTCGACCATCGACGGCGCCGACCCGGCCGCCCCCTATTTCCGCCTGCTGTCGCATCTGCGCTCGCCGCTGACCCTGCGCGAACTGATGATCCGCTCGGTCCGCAGCGGTTATATCGGTCAGGGCGGCCCGCCCGATCCGGCCCTGATGCCGCCCGGCGCGGCGGACCTTTATCCCCACGTCGCCGTCGAGCCGCTGGTGGTGCCGTCGCCTGCCGGCCCCATCCGCTGCCAGCTGTTCGCCGCGCCCGGCCCCCGCCACGAGCGGCCGGTGCTGGTCTACCTGCACGGCGGCGGCTTCACGGTCGGCGCGTCGGAGGACACCGCCTACATCACCAGCCGCATCGCCGACGAAACCGGGATGCTGGTGGTCAGCGTCAATTACAGGCTCGCGCCGGAATGGCCGTTCCCGAGCGGGCTCGAGGATGTGTTCGCAGTGTTCTCGTGGCTTCGCGGCCATGCGGGCGAGATCGGCGGCGATGCCTCCCGCATCCTGGCGGGGGGCGATTCCGCGGGCGCCAACCTCGCCGCCGCGCTGCCGCACAAGGCGCGCGACGCAGGCGTGCGACCGCCGGAAGGCGTGATCCTGTTGTGCCCGATCACGGATTTCAATGTCGAGCGCTACGCCTCGTTCGAGCGGCTGGCACCGCTCGGCATCGTCTACGACACCGCGTTCGTCGGCTATATCCGCGGCGCCTACGTGGTGCGGCACGCGCTCTGGTCGCATCCGCATGTGAGCCCGGCGCTCGGCGACCTCGGCGCCTATCCGCGGACGCTGATCGTCGCCGGCGAGGTGGACCCCGTCATCGACGACAACCGGGCCTTCGCCGACAAGCTGGCTGCGGCGGGGCGCGAGGTGCACCTGACGGTCGGCCCGCGCATGCCCCACGGCTTCTATTTCTTCCCGAAGCTCCTGCCGGAGGGCGAGGAAGCCTTCGCGGCGATCCGGCACTTCGCCGGCAAGGCGGACTGATCCCCTCGGGGCGGGGCAGGGGCCGGGGC
>JAEZMP010000596.1 GCA_023442215.1 Pseudomonadota bacterium | reverse complement strand
ATCTCCATCACGCGCACGGCCTTGCGGTAGCCTTCCGGCCGCGCCATGCCGAAATTGTGCTTGATGCGGGTCTGTGTGTCCGAGCCCTTTTCCTGGGCGAGGATCGCAACTGGGCGGCCGTGGAAGCGGCCGAGGCCGGTGATCACCGCCGCATCCTCACCGAAGACGCGGTCGCCGGCGAGCGGCGTGAACTCCGTCACGAGGGCGCGGATATAGTCGACCGCGTGAGGCCGGTCGGGATGGCGCGCCACGAGCGTCTTCTGCCACGGCGTCAGCTTGGCGTAGGCGTCCTGCAGCGCCTGCGCGGCCTTGGCCTCGAGCCGGGCGATCTCGTCACCCACATCGACCGCCGCACCGTCGGCGGCGAGCGCCCTGAGCTCCTGGACCTTGCCCTCGAGGTCGGCGACCGGCTTCTCGAAGTCTAGGTAGCTGCGCATTCCACCGTCCGTGACTGGCCTTCGACCGCCCCGGCGGCCATCCGTCGGACGGCGAGGAACAGGCGATCGCACACAGAAAAACATCCGGCCGCGCCGGGCCGGGCGAACTCAAGGCGGGAGTAGTGGCTACCTGAAAGGCAAAATGTCAAGGCCGGCATGCGCGCGCCATGCGCGGATGCGCCCCTTCCGCGAGGCCCGCGGGGGTCGAAACGGGCCGGAAAAAGCGTCCACGGCGGACAAGAGCGCTTGTTTCGGCACCATCGCTCGCCCATCGTGCGCCGTCCCGCCCCTGACCGGTTTGCCGATGTCCGAACGCCTTGTCCTCGCCACCTGGAACGTCAACTCGATCCGCACGCGGCTCGACCATCTCGCCCGCTTCGTCGAGATGCGCGCGCCCGACGTGATCTGCCTGCAGGAAACCCGGTGCCCGGACGGCAGCTTCCCGAGCGCTGCGGTGCGCGCGCTCGGCTACGAGCACATGACGCTGAACAGCCGCAAGGGCCACCACGGCGTCGCCATCCTCTCGCGACGGCCGCTGACGGGCGCGACCCCGGAACAGATCGCCTCCCAGGAAGAGGCGCGCCAGCAGCGTGCCGGCGTCACCTTCGCCGGCGGCCTCGTCACCGTGCACAATCTTTATGTGCCGGCGGGCGGCGACATTCCGGATCCGGCCGTAAACCCGCGCTTCGCCGCCAAGATCGCCTTCCTCGACGCCATGCACGCATGGTCGCCGGCGGTGACGGGCGAAGGCGGCGCAATCCTGGTGGGCGACCTCAACGTGGCGCCGCTGCCCGAGGACGTGTGGTCCCACCGCCAGCTGCTCGACGTCGTCAGCCACACGCCCGGCGAAACCGGACGCATGGTCGACATCCTGTCCTGCGGCTGGGTGGATGTGGTGCGCGCGGCGCGCCCGGTCCCGGAGAAGGTCTACACGTGGTGGAGCTACCGCTCCCGCGACTGGCGCGAGAGCAACAAGGGCCGCCGGCTCGACCACGTCTGGGCGACGCCGGACGTCGCCGCCCGCGTCGTGTCGGTGGAGATCATGGACGAGACCCGGGGCTGGGAGCGGCCATCGGACCACGTCCCCATCATCGTCACGCTGGAAGCCTGAAGGCTCAGCCGGCGGCCGGCGCCGGCTCGCCGGCATCCACCGCGGCAGTGCGCACCTCCAGGTCCCGCACGGAGCCGAGCTCGGCGGCGACCAGGCCGGCGTGGGCCGCGAGCGCCGAAAGCTGCGCCGCCAGGCGCGCGTGCATCTTGCCGGCAATGGCCGGATATTCCGAGAGCATCCGCCGGAACGCCGCCCGGCGGATCGCGAAGACGTCCGCCGGCTCCGCCGCGAGCGCGCGGAAGGCATAGGGCCCCTCGACCAGCAGGCTCTCCACCGTCAGCACCGCGCCGGGACCGGCCTCCACCGGGACCCGGCTGCCGGACGCGTCCGACAGCTCGAACCGCCCGGACGCCACGACAAACCCGCCGTCGGCCGGCGCACCCGCCTCGAACAGCACCTCGCCGGCGGCAACCTGCCGGCCCTCGCCGCTGAAGGCGAGCAGCCGCAGCTGGTCGTCGTCGAGATCGGCGAACAGCGCAACGCGCCTGAGGGCGGCGATGTCGTCGGCAAGACTCATGTCAGGCAAGACTCATGTCAGGCGAGGCTCATATCAGGCAACACTCATAGGACGAGGCTCAAGGTACGCAGCTGACGTCGCTCCGCTCCGGCCGCGGCCCGCGCTCAGGCCTGCGCCGCGTCGCGGGCCGGATTCGGCACCAGCTTGTAGCCGCCGCCTTCGGTCACGAGCAGCTCCGCCGAGGACGGATCGCGTTCGATCTTCTGGCGCAGCCGGTAGATGTGGGTTTCGAGCGTATGGGTGGTCACGCCCGAATTGTAGCCCCAGACCTCGTGCAGCAGCACATCCCGCCCGATCGCCTTCTCGCCGGAGCGATAGAGGAACTTCAGGATGGCCGTTTCCTTCTCGGTCAGCCGAACCTTCGAGCCGCGCTCGTCCACCAGAAGCTTGGCGCTCGGGCGGAAGGTGTAGCGGCCGATGGAGAAGGTCGCGTCCTCGCTCTGTTCGAACTGGCGCAGATGCGCGCGGATGCGGGCGAGCAGCACCGCGAACTTCACCGGCTTCGTCACATAGTCGTTGGCGCCGGATTCGAGGCCGAGAATGGTATCGGCCTCTCCCTCATGGCCCGTGACCACGATCACCGGCGCCTTGAAGCCATTGCGCCGGAGAAGCTTCACCGCCTCGCGGCCGTCGAGATCGGGCAACCCGACATCCATCAGCACGAGGTCGACAGGGGTGCCGCGGATGAACTGGATCGCTTCGGCGGCGGTTTCGGCCTGGACGGGGGCAAACTCGTCCGTCAGCGCCAACTGCTCGGAAAGCGCCGAGCGCAGGTCCGGGTCGTCGTCGACGATCAGGATCGTGCGGGTCGTCATCGTGCGGTTATCCTCCACCGTCATCTTGGGCGCCCGGGAGCTGCCTGCATCCGCCGGGCCGGACCTTCCAGCCCGACTTGCCGGCCACCCCGGGGGGCGACACCGGCCCTTCAAGGCGCTGCCGTCCCGCCGCGGCTTCCCCATGGGCACGCCTGACGAGCCGAATCGGCCGTCTTTTCCATGCACTCTGTTTTCGGTCATTTCACGCCGGACGCCAGAGCGGACGTTCTCACAATATCGTATCCGTGCGCCCGGCCCAACCCGCGATAGCCCGCATTTCGGGGCATGGTTCGCCGGCAGGAGCCGCCGGAACGGCCGGGGCGGAGCCGGCCGACGGGAACCCGGGACGGATTTGAGCGGCTCGCGCACGATCGCGGCGCTCCTGCGGGCCGACCGGGCCGGACGTCGACCCGAGCGGAATATGCTATAGCGCGCGGGCCGAACCGAAACACGGAGACACCGGGCCATGCCGTTCGTGCCGATTCCAGGCCTCCAGCGCCCGCAGCGCCGGGGCGGGACGCCTCCGAGGCGGCCGGCGATCATGGTGGTGCGCCCCCGCCCGGGCCGGCCGCGGCAGGGCCTGCTCGCCTTCGCGGGAACGGTGTGGCCGTGCGCCCTCGGCACCGGCGGCATTCGCCACATCAAGCGCGAGAGCGACGGCGGCACGCCGGCCGGGCGGCACGCGCTGATGGCGCTGCTCTGGCGGGCGGACAGGACGCGCCGGCCCGCGAGCCCGCTGCCGGCCCGGGCGGCGCGGCCCGGCGACGGCTGGTGCGACGCCCCTGCCGACGGCCGCTACAACAGGTTCGTGCGGCTGCCGTTCGCGCCTTCCCACGAAACGCTGATGCGGGAAGACGGGCTCTACGACATCGTCGTCGTTCTCGACTTCAACATCACCCGGCGCGTGGCCGGGCGCGGCAGTGCGATCTTCCTGCACTGCGCCCGGCCCGGGCTGGAACCGACCGCCGGCTGTGTCGCGCTGCCGCGCGAGACGCTGGCGCGGCTCCTCCGCCGCCTGCCGGCACGCGCGGTGCTGGCGGTGCCATGAGACTTGCGGTGCCATGAGACTTGCCATCAGACTTGCCATCGGACTCGCCATGAGCAGCGCCACGCGCCCGACGACGCGGATGGCGCGCCGGCCGCATTGCCGTCTCGTTGCCGCCGAACTCCTCGGGCACGAAGGAACGCCGCGGGCTTGCGGCGGACGATGCCTGCGATCCGGAACAAGTTCTTTGCCGTGATGAGATTTCTCGACCAATATTCACGTCTGCGTGGGTTCGACGTCAGCTTCGCGCAGGGTCCGGCGGCGAGACTGCCGCTGTCGATCCTGCTGCGCCGCCGCTGCCCCCCGGCAGGCGCAACCGGATCGGCGCCGGCTCGCCGGCTGACGGAGGCGACTTCGTCCGGCAATGGGTCGGCGGATGCGGCGTGCGGAGCATCTGCACCGGGCCTGGAGCATGGCAGCGCGGGCCGTTTCACGGCCCGTGCGCCATGCTCCGAACCGACGACGGACACGGGGCGGTCGCCCGGCCGGGCGAAACCCGGCCAACGGGCGGACGCGCCGGGTCTATATCGCCAGCCGATCCACACGGCCGAACCGGCCGGCGTGGAAAAGGCCCCTACGAGGCGTGTGCGCGGACCCGCGGGCGCGCGAAGCCGGATCCAGACACGGAGCCTACCGTCCGAAATGCCCGGTCCCGACACATGCGGCCTCGATCCTGCCCGGCTCCATCCGGCAGGCCTTGATTCGACAAGCCTCGATCCGGACGGCCTTTCTTCGGCCGGTCCTGACAGGCCTGCGCCGGAGGCGGCTTCCACCGGCCGCCTCGCCCGCTTCCTCGCCGGCGCGGCTCTGCCCGCCGCGATCCCCGCCCTCGCCGCGGCGGTGCTGGCGCTCGGCGGCGCCCCCGAGGCCCGCGCACAATATCCGATGGCGAGCCCCGGCGTGATGTGGTGGGGACAGCCGCCGCGCAACCCGACGCCGCCGGAGATCCCGCCCTACGAACGCGGCTTCATCAATGCCCAGATCGCCAACGCGATGGAGTTCGCCCCGCCGAACGCGCCGCGGACGATCCCGATTCCGTCCGGCGCGAGCATGACCATCCGGGCGTCGGAGCCCTATGCCGGTCCCGGCCCGCAGGGCCGCTGCCGGACCTTCTCCTACCAGTACCGCGGCTCGACGGGCCTGCACATGACGGTGCGCGGCGAGCGCTGCCGGCTGCCCAGCGACGACTGGGTCGCGCCCGGCGCCGACACCGCCTTCATC
>JAEZMP010000515.1 GCA_023442215.1 Pseudomonadota bacterium | reverse complement strand
TCGAGAAGGCCCATCCGGACCTGTTCAACATCCTGTTGCAGGTCATGGATCACGGCAAGCTGACCGACCACAACGGCAAGCAGGTCGATTTCCGCAACGTCATCCTGATCATGACGACCAATGCGGGCGCGGCCGACCTTGCGAAGGAGCCGATCGGCTTCAACCGCGTGAAGCGCCAGGGCGAGGACACGGAGGCGATCAACCGGCTGTTCACGCCGGAGTTCCGCAACCGTCTCGATGCGATCATCCCGTTCGGCGCGCTGCCGACCGAGGTGGTGCATCAGGTCGTCAGCAAGTTCGTGCTGCAGCTCGAGGCCCAGCTCTCGGACCGTGGCGTGACCTTCGAGCTCGACGAGGCGGCCGTCGGCTGGCTCGCCGAGCACGGGTACGACCAGCACATGGGCGCGCGACCGCTCGGCCGCGTGATCCAGGAGCCCATCAAGAAGCCGCTGGCTGAAGAGGTGCTGTTCGGGGCCTTGTCGAAAGGCGGGACGGTGAAGATCGGTGTTGAGACCAAGGCCGATGGCAAGCCCGGTCTGAAGCTCGATATCGTGGCGGACCCGTCCCGGACGGCCCCGCCCAAGGCAAAGGCCGATGGCGAGAAGCGTCGCCGTCGCCCGCCGTCTCGGGCCGAGGTGCTGGAGCCTGCGGTTCCCACATCTGGTGGGCGCCGCTCGATGGTGCCGAAGATGCCCCTGGCGGACTGAAACGAAGCCGCCGGCTGTGACATGGCCGGCGGCTTTCTCTTGCGCTCCTGCGCGCCGGCGGCAACCCGGCGGAGGAATGTTCAGGCGCTGCGGACGAGCGCGGCGTGGGCCGTGACGACGTCGGTGGGGTTCTCGCCGGCGTGGGCACAGAACACGTGAAGCAGGCTTTCGTCGGCAAGGAGATATTCGAGCACGCCCGCGAAGAAGCCGGGCGCTTCTGCGGCCGCGCGCAAGGTCTCCGGGCTCAAGCCCGATAGCGCGAGGAAGCGTTCCAGCCGTTCCTGATCTGCGGCGAGGAAACCGAGGGCGCCGATTGCCAGCGTCTCCGCCCACTCGCGACGGGCGCCGCCATTTCGTTCACGATTTATCGAGTCCCTTGGGGGCATGATGTCGCTTCGTCCCTTTTCGGCCGTGGGAGGCGGTCGGGCGTGATGGTGCGGGATTATCGCGGCCGGATCGCTCCGGCCATGCCGCCCCGCGAGCGGGACAGCGGAGACCGGCAATGACCAAGACCGTTTTGATCGTGGAAGATAACGAGCTCAATATGAAGCTCTTTCACGACCTGCTGGAGGCGCATGGCTATGCCACGCTTCAAAGCCGCCACGGCCGCGAGGCCCTGGAAATCGTGCGCACGCGCCGGCCGGATCTGATCGTCATGGACATCCAGCTGCCGGAAATCTCCGGCTTGGACGTCACGAAGAGCATCAAGGCGGATCCGGACCTGAAATCGATCCCGGTGATCGCCGTTACCGCCTTCGCCATGAAGGGCGACGAGGAGCGCATCCGGCAAGGCGGCTGCGAGGCCTATCTTTCCAAGCCGATCTCGATCGCCAAGTTCCTGGAGACCATCCGCTCGTTTCTGAAGGACGAGGCGGCCTGACGCCGGCGCCGTCCCGCGGGCATCGGAAGAGGAACGCGACGGCGGCGACCGGAACATGGGCCGGCTTTCGCGCTCATTCCTGCTTCAACGCAGAAAAGCGCGCGGGCAGAACCACGCGCGCTTTTCTCGATCTGTCCCGTCGCCGGGAGCGATGCCGTTGCACGCCTATCCCGCCATCCTGGCGGGCGGCGTGCGCAGATCACTTGATCTTGGCTTCGCGGAACTCGACGTGCTTCTTCGCAACCGGGTCGTACTTCCGCTGCACCAGCTTGTCGGTCATGGTGCGGGAGTTCTTCTTGGTCACGTAGAAATAGCCGGTGTCGGCGGTCGACAGCAGCTTGATCTTGATGGTCGTGGCTTTGGCCATAGCCGGAATTCCTTGGTCGATAGCGGGCAGGGCAGTCGCCCCTCGGCCCGAATCCGTTTGCCGAGTATTCCTCGCAACCAAAGAGGAGGCGCTGCCGCAAGGCAGACATCTCCGCATTCCCGGGCCGAGGATGTTCGGATGTGCGCGGAAAATGACCAAGGCGCCTCATAAAGTCAAGTATCAGCCGACATGAGGCGGGCGGCCGTGAAGGCGAGTGCCGGTTGCCGCGCATCGAGGTGGCCCGATGGATGGCTGCCATGCGGGACGCGCACGTCTCTGCGGCGCCGCCATGCAATCGAATGCGTTTGAATTAATCAGTACCCCATATTATATGCTCAAATGTTTTCAGGTGGCCTGCGTGCTCATACGGTGCGCGGCCTCGGTGCTGCGCCGGGTCCTGACCGCGCGCGACGCACCGAAGGAGATTCGGCACATGTTGAATCAAACGAATACGGATGCGGACGAGGTCGTTCTCGATGCGTCGCCGGAAAAGCCGGTGACGCCGGCGGCACGCCGCGAGCCGGCCCCGCCGCCTGTGGCTGCGGCCACTGCTGCCGTGCCGCCCCCGGCGGGTGCCCCCGCGCGCAAGCGTCGCGGCGGCCTGCGCCGCCTGCTGATGCTCGGTGGCATCGCCGTCGTCATCGTAGGCGCCGGCTGGTTCTGGGTGAATGGCGGCCGCTATGTCTCGGTCGACGATGCCTATGTCCATGCCGACAAGCTGCTCGTGGCGACCGATGTCTCGGGCATCGTCCAGGCGATCAACGTCAAGGAAGGCCAGCATGTCGAGGCCGGTGACGTGCTGTTCAGTCTCGATCCCAAGCCGTTCCAGTACGCGCTCGCCGGTGCGGAAGCGGATCGGGATTCCGCCGCGCTCGACGTGATGTCGATGGAAGCCGACTATCAGCGCATGTTGAGCGACGTCGCCGCGCAGGAGGCGACGGTGGACCTCGATCAGGCGCAGTTCGAGCGGTTGCAGGCACTGGTGAAGACCGATTCGGTTTCGAAGTCTGCCTACGATCAGGCCCGCTACAGCCTTGAGACGGATAAGAAGAAGCTCGAATCGCTCCGGCGCGTCGCTCAGGTGATGCTCGCGCGCCTGAAGGGCGACCCTTCCCTGCCGCCGGAAAAGGCCCCGGCCTATCTCAAGGCACAAGCCCAGGTGGACGAGTTCCAGCGCCAGCTCGACCACACCGTGGTTCGCGCGCCGTTCACCGGCACCGTCACCGAGGTCGACAGTCTCCAGCCCGGTCAGTATCTGGCCGCTGATTCGCCGGCGTTCGCCCTCGTGTCGAGCGACAATGTCTGGATCGAGGCAAACGCCAAGGAGACCGACCTGACCGACGTCAAGGAAGGCGATCCGGCGGAGGTCTCGGTCGACACCTATCCCGGACTCGTCTGGCAGGGACGGGTTTCCAGCATCAGCCCGGCGAGCGGCGCGGAATTCTCGGTGCTGCCTGCTCAGAACGCGAGCGGCAACTGGGTGAAGGTCGTGCAGCGCATCCCCGTGCGCATCGCCGTGCGGCAGCCTGCCGATGCGCCGCCGCTGCGGGCTGGCATGAGCGTGGTCGCCGAGATCGACACCGGTCACACCCGGCACCTTTCCGATCTCTGGAGCGGCTTCCTGCCCTCCGCAGCGGCGCGGCCCTCTGCGGCGGCCACGCCCGAAGCGGCGAAGACGACCGCTCGGTGACCGGCATTGCCGCCAGGCGGACCTGGGCTCACGGAGCTTCGTCGCTGGCGGTGGAAGGAGTGGCGCCATGAGCGCATCGACATCCGCGGCGGTCGCGGGCTCCGACCGCGTTCCGAACCGGGCGATCATCACGGTCTGTGCGATGGTCGCCACCCTCATGCAGGCGCTCGATTCGACGATCGCCAACGTCGCGCTGCCCTACATGCAGGGCTCGATGTCGGCCACGGCAGACCAGATCACCTGGGTTCTGACGTCCTACATCGTCGCCGCGGCGATCATGACCGGCCCGGTGGGCTGGCTGTCCGCCCGGTTTGGCCGAAAGAACTTCTTCATCGTCTGCCTGATCGGCTTCACTGTCGCCTCCATGCTGTGCGGTATCGCGCAGTCGCTGGTGGAGATGGTGGCGTTCCGCCTGCTTCAGGGCGTGTTCGGGGCCGCGCTGGTGCCGCTCTCCCAGGCGACCATGCTCGACATCTACCCGCCCGAGCAGCGGGGCTCGGCGATGGCGATCTGGGGCATGGGCGTGATGGTCGGGCCGATTCTCGGTCCAACGCTCGGCGGCTACCTGACGGAGGTCTACAACTGGCGCTGGGTCTTCTACGTCAACCTGCCGTTCGGCGTGCTCGCCACGCTCGGTCTGATGGCATTCATGCCGGCGGACGAGAAGAATCCCGGCCTCCGGTTCGACTGGACGGGCTTCGCCTGCCTCAGCCTCGGCATCGGGGCGCTGCAGATGATGCTGGATCGCGGTGAACAGATCGACTGGTTCTCGTCGCGCGAGATCATCGTCGAGACTGTGTTGGCCGGGCTTGGCCTCTACCTGTTCGTGGTTCACATGGCGACGGCGGAAAAGCCGTTCATCAATCCGCGTGTGTTCCGGGACCGCAACGTCGTCGGCGGCCTTCTGGTGATGTTCGCCATTGGCATGGTGCTGCTGGCGAGTTCGGCGCTGCTCGCGCCTTATCTGCAGCGGCTCGGCGGTTACCCTGTGGAAACAGCAGGCCTGCTGATGGCGCCGCGCGGCGTCGGCACGATGGCGGCGATGATGATCGCCGGCCGGCTGGCGTCGCGGATGGACCCGCGGCTGCTGATGCTGTTTGGCATCGGACTGATCGCCTACTCGATGTACGAGATGACCGGTTGGACGCCGGACGTGAGTGCGATGGAGCTTTCCATCGTCAGTATCGTCCAGGGGCTGGGCCTCGGCTTCGTGTTCATTCCGTTGCAGGTGCTCGCCTTCGCGACGCTCGATTCGTCCCTGCGCACCGAAGCCGCGGCTCTGCTGAGCCTGGTGCGCAATGTCGGCAGCGCGATCGGCATCTCGGTGACGTCGTTCCTGCTGTCGCGCAACACACAGGTCATGCATTCCGACCTGGCGAGTTATGTCACGCCGTTCAATCGCTCGCTCACCAGCGGGGAATGGGCGCAAACGATGCCGCTGAACACCACCACCGGTCTGTCGGCACTGAACGAGATGGTCACCACTCAGGCTTCGATCATCGGCTACGTGGACGACTTCATGTTCATGCTCTGGATCTGCCTGCCGACGGCCCTGCTGCTGCTGCTGCTGCGCCGGCCCAAGGCCGCGGGCCAGCCCGCATCCGCGGAACACGCCGTGCTCGATTGAGCGGGCGCCCTGCCGGGGGCGGACAGGAGCATGGTGGCTTCTGACGCGCCGCCGGCCGCTGGCAGGCCACAGCGCGGGCCTGCGAGGCCGGCCGCGTGCAGGCGGGAACCCTCCCGCCATGCCCGGGTTGTCCTCTCAGGTTCAAGATTGCGGAGGCAACCATGGCAGAGCCGGATCGGCGGCCGCCCACACACGATGCAGCGCCCGTGAAGGCGCCGGTGGAGTCGCGTCAGGGCGTAACGGGCCATCGGGTCCGCTACGTTCTCGGAATCGGCCTCGCCCTCGTCATCATCGCGTTCGCGATCATCTACATGATCGGAATGATGGGCTGACACGGGGCGACTTGATCACCGCGGTTGCGTAACTGAGCGTTCGGCGCGCCGCACGGCGCTCTCCAGCGCCTGAAGAAAGCGCGAGCGGTCCGCGGGGCTGAAGGGGCGCGGTCCTCCACCGGTCTGAAGGCTCAAGGGGTCGGCTTCGCGCAACTGCGTGCCGAGGTCGCGCACGGCGAGGGCCATCCCAACGTTCTCAGCCGTGAAAAGCCGGCCGGTCGGCCCGAGGGCAAGACCCCCGGCGGCCACCACCCGCGCCGCCAGCGGGATATCCGCCGTGATCACCACGTCTCCGGTTACCACCCTCTCGGCGATCCAGTCGTCGGCAACGTCAGGGCCTTCCGGCACGATGACC
>JAEZMP010000481.1 GCA_023442215.1 Pseudomonadota bacterium | reverse complement strand
AGGTCTTCCTTGCGGGTGCCGGACTTGAGGATGTCCATGGCCGGGTAGATGCGCTTGTCGGCGACCTTGCGGTCGAGCACGATCTCGGAATTTCCGGTGCCCTTGAACTCCTCGAAGATCACTTCGTCCATGCGGCTGCCGGTGTCGATCAGCGCGGTTGCGATAATCGTCAGCGAACCACCCTCTTCGATATTTCGGGCGGCACCGAAGAAACGCTTCGGGCGCTGCAGCGCGTTGGCATCGACACCGCCGGTCAGCACCTTGCCGGACGACGGCACCACCGTGTTGTAGGCACGGCCGAGGCGGGTAATGGAATCGAGCAGGATGACGACGTCGCGTCCGTGCTCCACGAGGCGCTTGGCCTTTTCGATCACCATCTCGGCGACCTGAACGTGACGGGTGGCAGGCTCGTCGAAGGTCGAGGAAATCACCTCGCCTTTCACCGAGCGCTGCATGTCGGTCACTTCCTCGGGGCGCTCATCGATCAGGAGAACGATGAGATAGCACTCGGGATGATTGGTCGTGATCGAGTGGGCGATGTTCTGCAGCAGCACCGTCTTGCCGGTGCGCGGCGGCGCCACGATCAAGGCACGCTGGCCTTTGCCGAGCGGTGCGACGAGATCGATGATGCGGGACGACATGTCCTTCTTCGATACGCCCTCGGCCGCCTCCATCTTGAAGCGCTCGTCGGGATAGAGCGGCGTCAGGTTGTCGAAGTGAACCTTGTGCCGGGTCTTTTCCGGGTCTTCGAAATTGATGGTGTTGACCTTGAGAAGAGCGAAGTAGCGCTCGCCCTCCTTCGGGCTCCGGATCACGCCCTCGACCGTGTCGCCCGTTCGCAGCGAGAACCGGCGGATCTGGGAGGGCGAGACATAGATATCGTCCGGGCCGGGCAGATAGTTCGCATCCGGAGCGCGGAGGAAGCCGAAACCGTCCTGAAGCACCTCGACGACGCCTTCGCCGACGATCTCCACCTCACGGGCGGCGAGCTGCTTCAGTATCGCAAACATCAGCTCCTGCTTGCGCATCGTCGAAGCGTTCTCGACCTCGTGCTCTTCGGCAAATGCCAAAAGTTCGGTCGGAGTCTTCGACTTGAGCTCCTGAAGCTTCATCTCCCGCATGGAAGGGTCCTTGAATGGAATCTCGGCCGGTGGCGTCGGCCCGTAACATTGACGTGTCGTAGCGACGTGTCAGAGGAAGGATGGAATGGAGGATTGAGGCGGCTCGGTTTTTAGGACCAGCTTTCAGCCGGGAGCCGGCACCTTGACACCGGCTCGGCGCACACGCGCCCATCCACCTCGAATGAGGTAAACCGATCATAGTCCGTGACGCATCGCCTCGCAAGAGGCTTGTGGCGCGAACGCGGGCGATGGTATCGCAGCGATATCGCTGCGGCCGGCCTATCCTCCTGAAGAAGCGGGCTTTTGTTGCGGCACGCGGCCCGATCGCTTTTTTCGGACAAAGGCTCAGGCGGCGCGCTGGTCGTACTACCGGCGTGCCGGCTAATGGAGGGCCGCCGCGGCGCCCGTTACATCGGCTTGAAGATGACGAGGATCACGATCAGGACCAGAAGCACCGTCGGAACTTCGTTGATGATGCGGTAGAACCGGGCGCTGCGACGGTTTCGGTCAGCCGCGAAATCCTTGACGCAACGGCTGAGGAAGCCGTGGAGCCCGGAGAGCACCAGCACCAGCGCCAGCTTGGCATGCAGCCAGCCATCAGCGAAGAACCCGCCCTGCCAGGCGAGCAGCAAGCCGAAAATCCAGGTCGAGATCATCGCCGGATTGCAGATCAGCTTGAGCAGGCGGTGCTCCATCACCTTGAAGGTTTCGGACTGCACCGACCCGCGTTCCGCGGCGACATGGTAGACCATCAGCCGCGGCAGATAGAACATCGCCGCCATCCAGGCGACGACCGAAACGATGTGCAGCGTCTTCGCCCAGAGATAAAGATCGGTCATCACCATCCGCTCCAAGGAATAGCCTGCGGCTGTCCTGCCGCGATCCGGCCCACCACGAACCGGTCAGGTCCGGCGGACGCGGGCGAGCATCCGCTCCACGTGCTCGATCGGCGTCTCCGGCACGATGCCATGGCCGAGATTGAAAACGAACGGCCCGTCCGAGAATGCCGACAGGATCGCCTCGACGCCCTCGTCCAGCGCCCGGCCGCCGGCAACGAGGCGCAGCGGATCGAGATTACCCTGGACCGTCGTCACGGCCTGCAGTGCCCTGCCGCGCTCGAGCGACACCGACCAGTCGAGCCCGACGGCATCGACAGCGGTTTGCTGCACGAAGCCCTCGAGCCGCGTGCCGGCGCCGCGCGGAAAGCCGATGATGCGCGCGCCGGGAACCGCCGATCGCACACGCTGAACGATCTCCCGCATCGGCGCGGTCGTCCAGCGCGCGAAGCCATCGTCGTCAAGCGGTCCGGCCCAGCTGTCGAACACCTGCACCGCGTCCGCGCCGGCGGCGAACTGCGCGATGAGATGAGCCGACACGGCCTCGACGAGAACGTCGATCAGGCGACGGAAGCCCTCCGGGTCGCGATAGGCGGCGAGCCGGGCGAACGCCTGATCCGGGGATCCACGCCCCGCCACCATATAGGTCGCCAGCGTCCAGGGAGCCCCGGCAAAGCCGATCAGGGCGGTTTCGGCAGGCAGCTCTGCCCTCACCCGCGAAATCGCTTCGTAGACCGGTGCAAGGTGCCCGGCGACGCGGCCGAGATCGAGACTGCCGACCGCGTCGAGCGGCAGGGGATCGAGCCGGGGTCCCTCGCCCTCCATGAAGGCGACCGGCTGGCCGAGGCCATCGGGAATGACGAGGATGTCGGAAAAGATGATGGCCGCGTCGAAGCCGAACCGTCGAATCGGCTGCAACGTGGCTTCGGTGGCGAGATCCGGTCTGTAGCAGAAATCGAGGAACGAGCGCGCCTCGCTGCGGATCGCGCGATATTCCGGCAGATAGCGCCCGGCCTGCCGCATCATCCAGACGGGGGGAACATCCGTCCGTTCACCGGCGAGCGCAGCCATGAAGCGGGAGGAAGCCGCACGCGATGCGACCTTCTCCTGGCCCCTTTCCGGTTCCCCGGCTTTTCCACCCGTCTCCATAAAGAGAGAATCCTTGAATCAAGGGATTGTTGATTCTGTTTGAAGGTGGATTACCGGGATTATCGATCATCCACAATCGGACGCGGCGTCACGGGCTTTTCCACGGAGCCCGGGGAGATCCGGGCGTTTCGGGGAAAGGCCTTTGGAAACCCGGATTATGGTTCCTTTTCAAGATGTTGCTGCATTCGTTAACAAAAGGTTAAACAGGCATTGCCGTGGATGGCATGTGGATCGTCCGGGGCGGCGACATTCGTCCACGGAGTTCGGGGGGCGTGGACGGATCCGTCCGGCTCCGGCTCGTCTGTTGATTGATCGGGACGGAATTGCATGATGAACGGCCGCTCCGGTTCGCCGGCCGGCATCGTCCACAGATCTCAACAGGGCTGGGGACAATCTGCCGGGGCGGGCTGCCGCGTCCGGCGGTTTTCGTGAGGCCGCAGGCCGGAAAGGCGCAGACAGGGTGCCGACTTTCTTCCATCTCCATCTCGTGTCGGATTCGACGGGCGAGACGCTTTCCACCGTCGCCCGCGCGGCCATCGTCCGCTACGACGACGTGGAGGCGATCGAGCACGTCCATCCGCTGATCCGCTCCGACCGCCAGCTCGACAAGGTGCTGTCGGCCATCGAACAGGCGCCGGGGATGGTGCTGTTCACGCTCGTGAACGAGAAGATGGCCGAGCGCGTGGAGCGGTTCTGCCAGGAGCTCGGGCTGCCTTCCGCCAACGTGCTCGACCCCGTCGTACGGCTGATGCAGTCCTATCTGAACCTGCCGGTCGCACCGCGCGTCGGCGGACAGCATCAGCTCGACACCGACTATTTCCGCCGCATCGATGCATTGAACTACGTGCTCATGCACGACGATGGCGTGCTGCCGGAGGATATCGAGCAAGCGGAGGTGATCCTCGTCGGTGTCAGCCGCACCTCGAAGACGCCGACGTGCATCTACCTCGCCAACCGCGGCGTGAAGGCGATCAACATTCCGATCGTGCCCGGCGTGCCGCTGCCGCGGCGGCGGTTCGAG
>JAEZMP010000562.1 GCA_023442215.1 Pseudomonadota bacterium | reverse complement strand
CTCGAGCGAGACCCGCACCGCGATCGCGGCGATCATCACGCTGAGCTTCATGGTGCTGGAGTTCGCCGGCGGCCTCTGGTCGGGCTCGCTGGCGCTGATGGCCGACGCCGCCCACATGGCGACCGATGCCGTGTCGCTCGGTCTCGCCTGGTGGGCGTTCCGGCAACTGCGCCAGCCGATCACGGACCGCATGAGCTTCGGTCATCACCGGATGCCGGTGCTCGTGGCCTTCGCAAACGCCGTGGCGCTGATCCTGTTGACGCTCTGGATCGCGGTGGAGGCGATCGAGCGCCTGATGGAGCCGGTGCACGTCTCGGCCGGTCCGATGGCGGCCATCGCGATCGCCGGCCTCGGCGCCAACATCGCCGCCTTCCTGGTGCTCTCCATGGGCGAGCGCAACCTCAACATCCGCGGCGCGCTCCTGCACGTTGCGAGCGACATGCTGGGCTCGGTCGCCGCCATCGCGGCGGCGGGCGTGATCTACTTCACCGGCTGGGTGCCGATCGACCCGATCCTGTCGCTGCTGGTGGGCTTCCTGCTGCTGCGGGCGACGATCTCGCTGATGCGGGATTCGGCCCACATCCTGCTGGAAGGCGCGCCGGAAGGCCGCGAAGGCACTCGCATCGCCGAGGACCTCGTCGCGAACGTGCCGCCGGTGCTGGACGTGCACCACGTCCATTCCTGGCTTCTGAGCGAGGAGCGGCTGCACGCCACCCTGCACGTCGTGGTGCCGGAGGGCACGCCGGCGACGCCGGTCGTGACGCAGGTCAAGGAGCGCCTCAAGGCCGAATTCGGCATCTTGCACGCGACGGTGGAAGTCGAACTGCCCGGCGCCTGTGCCGACGAAACGGACAACGAAGCCGGCCCGTGCGCCAAGCCCGCGGCTGCGGCCGCGGCGCACGCCTGACCGCGTCGCTCGGGCGGCGGCAGGGCAGGGGCGAATCCCTCACCCGCATCCGGACGCGTGCGGTGCTGAAGCGCACGAGGCTCAAGCCCCCGAGAAGGCATCGCTTCGCCGTCGATCAGGCCGGCATCTGGTCGGAGGCCGCCGCGGCCGTGTCCCGGTATGTGGCGAAGGCCGCGCGAACATGCTCGACGAGGCGGACATCGCCGGAACTCA
Organism: Pseudomonadota bacterium; assembly: GCA_023442215.1. GTDB lineage: Bacteria > Pseudomonadota > Alphaproteobacteria > Rhizobiales > Segnochrobactraceae > Pseudoxanthobacter. Next base: position 2,632 of record JAEZMP010000562.1, on the reverse strand, counting down.
GCCGGCGGATCGTCTCCAGCGTTTCCGGGCGGGGCGGGGCCGCGGACATCCGGGCCGCGCCGACCTTCTCGCGCCGCGCCGGGATCGGCCCGATGCCGAGCGCCGTACCAAGCGCGGTGCGGAAATCGTCAAGCCGGTCGAGCGTCGCCGCCATGAACACCGTTTCGTCGATGGCGCGCCGCGCCGGTTCAAACGCGGGGCTGTCGCCGAGAAAGAGGCACTGGACGTTGAAGGCGTCGACCTCGCCGCGGTCAGCGAGCCAGGCGACATAGTCGTCGATCGACCACGTCAGCAGCCGCGGCGACTTGTGCATCGGCGGCGGGCTTTCGGCGAGCGCGACCGAGCGGAAGAAGTGGAAGCTGGAGACGAAGCGCTCCACCGGATCGCGCAGCAGCGTCACCACCACCGGGCGCCGGCGGGTCGACGGCATGTCGGCGAGCCCGACATGGCCGGAGATGAGCGCCATGTCGTCGAGACGTCCGGCGTCGAAGCCGGACGGCAGCAGCCAGTGCCGGCCGCCGAGCCGCGCCTTCAGCCGCCGCCAGGCGATCGAGGCCGCGTAGCCGGCGGCATGCCGCCGCTTCTCGCGGACCTTGCCGATCAGGTGCTGGCGCAGCGGCAGATAGCGCTCGGCGCCCACCATCTCCTCCAGTCCCGCCGCCAGCGACGTGCCGCCGGTCTTGGGGATGTGGATGAACATCAGGACGTCGCTGTCCGGCCGGTAGGTCAGTTCGTTGCACAACATCGGTGTCGCGGATGGCCTCCGCCGCCGTTCCGGTCCCGCGACGCCGTGCGCCGGCACGAGTCGCTTGGAGATGGTTCCCATTAGTGCAAGGCGGGCGAAAGCGCAAAGCGTGTCTCCACCGATCCGGAAGGAACCGTGCATCGTTCCATGGCCCGTCCCCCCGGCTTTCCGACGGCCGCTCGCCCGCGGGGAGATTTCCTGCGGTAACGATCGTCTTTATGGTAGTCGTCCATAGACGATCCGGCAGGCGGCTGATCCGGGAGGGGTGTGGGTTTGAGCAGGAACGGCGATCTGCGGCCGGGCGGCGATGGGAGTTTGCCCGGGCCGGACGGCGGCGACCTCACAACCGGTTCGAGTGCCCCGGCCGTCGAAGGCCGGACGCTGGAGCAGGCGATCGGCGTTCAGGTCCGCGCCTTCCGCCGGACGCTCGACCTGACCGTCTCCGATCTCGCCGGCGCGGCCGGCATCTCCGTCGGCACCCTGTCGAAGATCGAGAACGGCCAGATCTCTCCCTCGCTCTCCACCCTGCAGGGCCTCGCGACGGCGCTCAACGTGCCGATCACCGCCTTGTTCTCGGCGTTCGAGGAGAAGCGGGGCTGTTCGTTCGTGCGCGCCGGCCAGGGCGTGATCATCGACCGGCGCGGCACCAAGGTCGGCCATCGCTACGAACTGCTCGGCCACGCGCTGGGCGGCGACATGGTGGTGGAACCTTACCTGATCGAGCTTTCCGAGGAGGCCGAGCCCTATAACGCGTTCCGCCACGAGGGCACGGAGCTCATCTACATGCTGACCGGCGAGGTGCTTTATCGCCATGCCGACCGGCTCTACCATCTTCGCCCGGGCGACACGCTGATGTTCGATTCGGCGGCGGCCCACGGCCCGGAGCAACTGCTCGTCCGGCCGATGACCTACCTGTCCATCATCGTCTATCGCCGCGAGACGGCGTGAGGCGCACGGCGCATCGCGCGGGACGGTCGCAACCATGTGCGTGCCCGCGCGACAAGAGGAACCGATGACCAAATACCGCGCCGTGCTGTGGGATGTCGACGGCACCCTGATCGACAGCGAACCCCTGCACCTCGCGTGCATCCGCGGCGTGACCGCGGCGCTCGGCTTCGACATGGCGACCGAGCCCGAGGACCGCTATCTCGGCCTCGACCACGCGGCCGTGTTCGCCGCGATCGCGCCGCGCCTGACGCGGCCCACCACCTTCGAAGCCTGGAAACAGGACATCGTCGGCACCTACATCTCCCGCGTCACGGCCGAGGCCGTGCCGTTCGTCGGCGCCCACGAGGCCATGGCCGCGATCGCCAAGGCGGGCATTCCACAGGGATGCGTGTCGAATTCCGAGCGCGTCGTCGTCGATGCGAACATCGCCGCCCTGGGTATCGCGCCGCTGATCGCCTTCAGCCTCAGCCGCGACGACGTTCCCGCCGGCAAGCCCGACCCGGCGCCCTACCGGCTCGGGTGCGAGCGGCTGGCAATCGTGCCGCAGGAGGTCATCGCCGTCGAGGACAGTGCGACCGGCGCGGCCTCCGCCGCGGGCGCCGGGCTTGCGATCGTCCGGGTGCCGTCCGTCCTCCAGCCCGGTCCGGTGTCGCACAGCCGGCTCGAAGGCTTCGCCGACGTTCTCCGCCTGCTCGGGCTTGACCCGGTGCCGCCGCTCGATAAACGTGGGGTTGCAACCCGTATTGAGTAGGAGCGGTTCGCCAGCCCGCGAGCGGCCTGCTAGAGTGCAGCGCCCGCTGCTCGGCGGGCGTGCGGGCGTGCCGGGGGGCGGCGGCCGGGCGTGAAGCGCCGGCCGCGATCTGGCCGTGATTGGGGCAACCCGGGGGGGGGGACATGTCGGAAATCGCGCATTCGAGCTATCTCGATTTTGGCGGCTAT
>JAEZMP010000374.1 GCA_023442215.1 Pseudomonadota bacterium | reverse complement strand
GCCGGCGCTGATCTTGAGCAGTTCGGCGATGGAGGCGTTCGAATGGCCGCGCAGCACGAGCGCGGTGATCTCGATTTCGCGCCGGGTGAGACGGCCGTCGGCCATCTGGTCGAGCGCGACGCCGATGGGGCCGTCCTTCAGCCCGCCGCCGGCCGGGCCGGGCGACGGCCCGAACCGCGCGGCGACGTCCCGCCAGTGGAATTCGGCAAGCCGGCGGACAACCGGCTCCACGGCTTGAAAAAGCTGCATGTCGCGGGCCGAGAAGGCCGGCCGGTCGATCGGCCGCGTCACGCTGAAGACGAGCGCCGCGCCCGGCGACGGGCGGACGAGAAACCCTACCTCGTCGCGGATGCCGGTGCGCACATAATGCCGCTTGAAGTATTCCGAATTGTAGAACAGGTCGGGCGCGAGCGTCTTGAGGCGGATGACCCCCGGCCGGTCGTTGCCGACGGCCGCGGCGTAGAACGGATCGAGCAGGTAGGGACCGCGGGTATAGTCCTCGATCACCGTGGCGGCGCGCGCGGCCTCCATGTTGTGGTCGAGGCAGATGGGCTTCTCCCGGCCGGAATAGGCGAACACCATCGAGATGTCGTAGGCGATCACGGTCGCCAGCGCCGTCTGCAGCGCGCGCGGAAAGGCGGGCGTCTGCAACGTCTCCAGCGCCTCGCCGGTCGCGCGGTTCCAGTCCGCCAGCACGGTCCCGGTGGACCGGATCTCCAGCGGGGTAGAGACGGAACGAGCAGTTTCAGCAGGAAACATTTTTTCGCGGTCTATATCTCGGGGGATATTCATAGCCTCGTCCGCCCATCCTAGCCTGTTCTCGCGACGTGATGTGGGAAAGCGATCCGATGGCCGACGGCAACTCGAAACCGGAGCGGGACGAGGCAGCGGCGGAGCTGCGCGCGAGGCTCGACGCGCTCGGCGCCGAAGACGTGCATCTCGGCCTGATCGACCCGGACGGCGTGTTCCGCCACAAGCAGGTCGGCGCCGCCAAGGCGGTGAAGCTCGCGAAGGACGGCTATCCGTTCTGCGAGGTCCTCTATTGCTGGGACACCGCTGAAAAGACATACGATTCCGGCGCCTATATCGACCGCCCGGCCCGGCTCTTCCCTGACACCGTGCGGCGCTATCCCTTCGCCGACCGCGCGGCGGTGGTGATCGCCGATTTCGAGGGCGCGTTCGGCGCGCTGTCGGCCCGCAACCAGTGTCTGAGGATGCTGGCGGAACTCGACGCCATGGGCCTCCGCGCGTTTTCCGCCTTCGAGTTCGAGTTTTTCGTGCTCGACGAGACCCCCGACAGCCTGCGCGCCAAGAATTTCGGCGACCTCAACTTCTTCGCCAAGGCCAACCGCACCTATTCGCTCCAGACGGCGACGCGCCATGGCGAGTTGATCGACGGCCTGCGGCAGACCATGGCGACGCTCGGCATCGCCATCGACGCCATCCACACCGAACTCGGTCCCGGTTGCTTCGAGGCGCCGCTGACCTACGCTGAAGGCATCAAGGCGGCCGACGACGCGGTGTTGTTCAAGAACTTCGCCCGTAGCTTCTTCCTGCGCAACGACCTCACCGTCGCCTTCATGTCGAAGCTGTCGCCGGCGCTGTCGGGCCAGTCCGGCCACCTGCACGTTTCGCTCGCCGACCGCGACGGCCGGCCGGTGTTCCACGACGGTTCCGACCCCGACGGGCTGAGCCGGACCGCGCGGCATTTCATCGGCGGCCTTCTCGCGCTGATGCCCGATTTTCTCGCCATGTGTAGCCACACCGTGAACGCCTATAAGCGCATGGTGCCCGGTGCATGGGCGCCTACAGCCGCGAATTGGGGCGTGCAGAACCGAACAGCGGCGGTGCGCGTGATCAACGACACGCCGGCGGCGACCCGGGTGGAATTCCGCGTGCCCTCCGCCGACACCAATCCCTACCTGTCGTTCGCGATGTGCCTCGGCGCCGGCCTCTGGGGCATCCGCAACGAGATCGAGCCGCCGCCCGGCCGCACCGACAACCTCTATGCCACGCCGCCCGAACCCTCGGCGGCCTTCCCGACCGACCTCGGACAGGCCGCGGGCCGCTTCGCGGCCTCCGGACCCGCCCGCGCCCTCTACGGCGATGCCTTCGTCGACACCTTCGCCGCGGCCCGCCGCTTCGAGGACGCTGAATATCGCCGCCACGTCAGTTCGTGGGAGATCGCCCGCTATCTCGAGGTGGTGTGACCGCCCCGACCAGATTCCAACGAGAGCCCACACGGCCTTGCCAGAGACCAGCTTGCAGAGACGAGAAGGGAACAGGACGATGACACAGGATCAATCGAACGGGACGCGCCCGGCATCGATGGGGCCGATCTCCCGCCGCACCATGCTGAGGGGTCTCGGCGCCGGTGCCGCCCTTGCCGCGGGCGGCGCGCTGCCGGGCCTGCCTGGCTTCGGCCGGGGCAGCGCCTCAGCGGCCGAGACGATCAACTACATGTGCTGGGAAGGCTACAATTCCCCGGCCATCCTCGATCCGTTCCAGAAGGCCAACGACGTCTCGATCTCGGTCGACCTGATCACCGATTCGGCCGGCGGCTTCGCCAAGCTGGCGGCCGGCGCCTATCGCGACTTCGACCTCGTGTCGTCCGATGGCCCCTGGATCGCCCGCATGGGGCCGGCCGGCATCGCCCGCTACATCGACGACGCGAGCTTCGCCGAGCAGAATGCCGAGTTCTACCCGCAGTTCCGCGCGCCGTTCGCGCCGCTCCAGTTCGAGGGCAAGACCACCGGCCTGCCGACCCGCTGGGGCTGGGTCGGGCCGACCGTCAACACCAAGTTCGACAAGCTCGAAGCCTGGTCGAGCTACGCGCCGGTGTTCGATCCGGCCTACCGCGACAAGATCTGCCTGCTCGACTGGGGCGACTGGCCGATCATGCCGCTCGCGCTCTATGCCGGTGTCGATCCCTACAAGGAGCTCGACCAGCACGCCCTCGACGAGGTCCGCAAGGTGCTGCGCGCGGCCTTCAAGAACACCCGCGCCATCGTCGCCGACCTCGCGGTCGCGCAGAAGGGCCTGATCGACGGCTCGTTCCGCTGCCTCGTCGGAGGCGGCACCTACTGCACCTCGTCGCTGCGCCTGCAGGGACACGACTACATCCAGTCGATCGTGCCCGAGCCGAAGGACGGCCTGAAGCAGGGCATCATCTGGATGGAGGCGACTGGCCTCACCGACAACGGCAAGCCCGCCGGCGTCGCCGACAAGTTCCTGAAGTATATCGTCTCGCCGGACGTGCAGGTGAAGCTCGCGATCACCGAAGCGACCTGCAACCTGGTCCCGAACCAGAAGGCCGAGGCGCTGTTCACGCCCGAGCAGAAGTCGGCGCTGCAGATGGACTACATGTGGCACGCCTGGGACAACAGCATGTTCCACACCATCGCGCCGAACGTCGACGAGATGCTGGCGATCTGGCAGGAAGAACTCGCCGCCCGCTGATCTCCCGCGCCGTCCGGCCCGCCCGCATCGGCCTCGCGGCCGCGGGCGGGCCGTTCGTTCGAACCAGGCCGCAGCACCAGAGGGATTGCCCGTTGCAGACCCCCATCATCGAAGCCACCGGGATCGTCAAGGATTACGGCACGTTCCGCGCGCTCCACTCGGTCTCGCTCGACGTCGGGACCGGCGAGTTCGTGGCGCTCGTCGGACCCTCGGGATGCGGCAAGACCTCGCTTCTCAAGATCGTGGCCGGCTTCGAGGCCCCGACGGACGGCAGCCTGCGCATCGCCGGCGCCGACATGGCCGGCGTGCCCGCCGCCGGGCGGCCGACGCGCATGGTGTTCCAGAAGCTCGCGCTGTTTCCCCACAAGACGGTGCGCGACAATATCGGCTTTCCGCTGAAGCTCGCCGGCGTGCCGGCGCGGGAGGCGGACGAGCGCATCCGCGCCATGCTCGCGCTGATGCACCTCGATCCGGCCTATCTCGGCCGCTATCCCGCGCAGCTTTCCGGCGGCGAGCAGCAGCGCGTGGCACTCGCCCGCGCGCTGGTGTCGCGCCCGAGCGTGCTCCTGCTCGACGAGCCGATGAGCGCGCTCGACGCCAAGCTGAAGAAGTCGCTCCAGGCGGAATTGAAGAACCTGCACCGCAATCTCGGCACCTCGTTCGTGCTCGTCACCCACGACCTCGAGGAGGCGATGATGCTGGCCGACCGCATCTGCGTGATGCGCGCCGGCCACGTGCTGCAGGTCGGCACGCCCTCGGAGATCTATTACAGCCCGGTCGATGCCTTCGTCGCCGGCTTCATCGGCGACACCAACCTCTTCCCGGTGTCGATCGCGCGGCAGGCCGACGGCTCGACGGCGTTCCGATCGCCCGCCATCGAGGCCGCCGATCCCACCGTGCCGGGCGACCGTGTCGCCCCGCGGGTGGGCGGCGGCTCCGCCCTCCTGATGGTGCGGCCGGAGGCGATGCGCTTCGTGACGGCCGGCGGGCCGGCGCCGTTCGCCACCCTTTCCGGCGTCGTCGAGGAATTCTTCATCAAGGGCGCCTCGATCCTCTACCGCGTGCGCGTCGAGGGGCACGCGGTGCCGGTGGTGATGGATCTGTCCGGCACGCCCAATCTGCCCGCCCAGGTGGGCGAGGCGGTCACGGTCGGCTTCGACCGCGCCGACTGCTTCATCCTGCAGGAGTGAGCCGATGCGCGTCGAACCGAAATCCTGGCGCGACCCGGCCCTGATCGGCACCACCGTACCGCTCGCGCTGCTGATGGTGCTGTTCTTCCTGGTGCCGCTCGCCATGACGGGCGTGCTGACCTTCCAGACCACGCGCTATTACCGGCTGGTCTGGACCTGGGACCTGACGGTGTGGCGGGAGGTGTTCGGCAAGCCGTCCTACTGGATCGTGATGCTGCGCACCGTGTGGATGGCGGTCGTCTGCGTCGTGCTCTCGCTCCTGATCGCGTTGCCGGTCGCCTATGCGCTGGCGACCCGGCTGCAGTCGGTGCGCCGCCACGTCACCATCCTCATCACGTTCGCCTTCCTCACGGACGCGGTGCTGAAGACCTTCGGCTGGATCCTGGTGCTCGACCGCAACGGCGTCCTCAACTGGGCGCTCGCCCACGTCGGCTTCCCGCCGCAGATGACGAACCTGCTGTTCACCCCGACCGCGACCCTGATCGGCATGGTCTACAATCTCGCGGTCTACCCGGTGTTCACCCTCTATCTGTCACTGGTGCGCATCGACCGCGACCTGCAGCTCGCCGCCTACGATGCCGGCGCATCCCGCATCCGGACGTTCTTCGAGATCACGCTGCCGCTGGCGAAGCCCGGCCTCTATGCCGGCGCGGTGCTGGTGTTCGTTCTCAGCCTCGGCGCCTTCCTCGAGCCGAAGGTGATGGGCGGCGGCACGGCACCGCTCGCCTCCGAACTGATCCGCCAGAGCTTCGAGACGCGGGTGAACTGGCCGCTCGGCGCCGCGCTGACGCTGGTGCTCATCGCCATCGGCGCCCTGTCGCTGGCGCTCTCGGCCGTGGTCGCGCTGCGCCGCCGCGGCACCGACAGGCCCTGAGGGAGGACGCGGACATGGTTTCAGACCGTTTCAAGAGCGCCCTCATCGACATCGTGCTGGTCGGCTCGGTCGCGCTGCTGCTGGTGTTCTTCTACGTGCCGATCGTCACCCTGGTGGTGTTCTCGTTCACCGGCAGCCGGATGCTGACGCTGCCGATCGAAACGTGGTCGACCGAGTGGTACGGGGCGCTGCTCGCCAAGCCCGACTTCCTGCCGGCGCTCACCAACTCCGCCATGGTGGCCGCGATCTCCACCGTGTTCGTCACGGTGCTGGGCACGGCCGGGGCCATCGCCTGGATCCGGTTCCGCTTCCGCTTCCAGCAGGCGTTCCGGGCACTGACCTTCGCGCCGCTGCTGTTTCCGCAGCTTCTCCTCGGCGTGGTGATGCTGCTGTGGTTCTCGGTGCTCGGGCAGTGGCTCGGCTTCTCCAACGGCCTGCCGACCATCGTCATCGGCCACATCGTCTACATCACCCCGTTCGCGCTCGTGATCGTGGCGGTGCAGGTGTGGGGCTTCGACGAGACGCTGGAGGACGCCGCGCGCGATGCCGGGGCCAGCGGCTGGGTCGTGTTCCGCGAGATCACGCTGCCGCTGCTGTGGCCCGGCATCTTCTCCGCCGCGAGTTTCGCCTTCCTGCTGTCGTGGGGCAATTTCTACGTGTCCTACAGTCTCGGCGGCACCATCCGCACGCTGCCCACCTTCGTCTACAGCGGGATCGCGGTCGGCTCGTCGCCGATCTATCCCGCGCTCGCCACGCTGAACTGCATCCCGGCCATCGTGCTGGTGGTGGTGGCCGACATCGTCCGCCGCCGCGCCGCCCGCCGCAACCGGCTCGCCCCCGCCGAATGACCCGGCCCGGCCGGACCGAGAGGACGTCATGACCGCCTTTACGCCGTTCGTTTCCGCCAACTGGAGCTTTCCGACCCAGGTACGCTTCGGCGCCGGCCGCATCGCGGACCTTCCGGCCGCGATCGCCGAGCGGGGCGCCCGCCGCCCGCTGGTGGTGACGGACCAGGGCCTCGCCAAGCTGCCGCTCGTCGCCGACATCATGACGCGCCTGCGGGAGGCCGGCCTCGAAGCCGCGCTGTTCAGCGA
>JAEZMP010000367.1 GCA_023442215.1 Pseudomonadota bacterium | reverse complement strand
GCAAATATGTTGTCCCTATCCTCTTTAGCCTTCTTAAGTGGCTTAAGGAGTACTGCTGCAACTCCTTCACCAGAGCCGGTTCCATCTGAGTTGTCATCAAAGCTTCTTGCCCTGCCATCGGCAGATTCCATCCCGATTCCTCTTGGTGAATCCTTTTTGTGGACAGGCATCAAATTAAGCTTCACACCGCCTGCTATAGCCATTTCACAGTCTCCGGCTCTTATCGACCTACATGCCAGATGCACTGCTGCAAGTGATGCTGAACAGGCTGTATCTACCACCATACTGGGACCCTTCAGATTAAACATGTAAGATACCCTTCCTGTGGTCACAGCTGCTGTATTACCCACCAAGGATGCAAACTGTGAATCTGGTTCAACATCATTAATAAGCCAAAGAAAATACATCTGTGCAGATGCAAAGCCCAAATATACCCCTGTATTAGTCCCGAGTATTTTTTTCCCTCCGTACCCCGCATCCTCAATTGCCTCCCATGCTGTCTGCAGGAACATTCTGTGGTTCGGGTCGGTAAGGCTTGCTTCCTTTGGCGGCATACGGAAATATGAATAGTCAAACCCGTCTATTCTATCTAGAAAAGCACCTGTATCATATTCTACCGCATTGATTGGTATATTCTTAAACCTGATATAGCGGTTGACATCATCTTGCCTTGACTCTGGAAGCCCTGTCACACAATCCAAACCGTTTTTTATGTTGCTCCATAAATCATCAACATTGTCAGCCATTGGAAAATTAAACGCCATACCAACAATGGCTATATCATCATCATTTCCTTGTTTAAGATTAATTTTCTTACAAGATTTAGTACTGGTTGGATCATATTTTTCTACTATATATTCAGCCAGCTTAGAAATGGATGAGTATTCAAACATATCTGTTACTGTTATCTTAATAGGGAATTTTTTTTCAATTTCAGCTTGTATCTTCATAAGTATTATGGAGTCAGCACCCATCTCAAAAAAATTGTCATAGACATCGAGTTCACTAAAGCCCAGTACATTTCTACAGATTTCTGCTATTTCTTTCTCGATTTCTGTATATCTTCCGCTGTTACGGCCTATTAATCTGACTTCAGCACAATCATCAGTAATTCTCTCAGATAATCTCTTTTTTGCTCTGCCTGACTGTTTTTTAAACATGACCATCTTTTGGGATATGTCTTCTGACAGTTTTACCCCTGAACGCTCTAATAAAGAAACTCCTACTCCGTCATAGTTAATTTTCCCTACTAAAACCCTCTTCTCATTTATACTCAGTAGTCTCCTAAAACCCTCTATCCCCTCTGAAGTAGGCAAAGTTTTAAATATTGTGTCAAAACTAAATCCACTATCGGCCCCCATTCCTGTTTCTTTCCAGGTTGTCCAGTTTATCGTAAGGGTTCTTTTTCCTTGTTTGCTTCTATATGCAGTATACGAATCCATATATGCATTCGCCGCTGTATAGTCTCCCTGCCCAAACATGGTGAAAATAGTTGCAACCGATGAAAACATAACAAAAAAGTCCAAATCGTCCATCTCGGTAAGTTTGTCAAGGATCCATGTACCGTATATCTTAGGAGAAATAACCTGTTTAAAGGACTCCCCTTCTTTATCTGCTAAAGCACAGTCTTGTGCTATTCCAGCACTATGAATGACTCCATTTATGTATCCGTACTTCTTTCTTATGTCTGATAATACTTGTGCTAAGTCTTTTTCATTGGATACATCAACTTGATACGTTTCGACTTTTGATCCTGTTTTCTCAATTTCCCTTATAGTTTCTATTTTCTTTATTGTCTTTTGATCGTCTACTGCTAGTACATTATCCCATTCTTTAAGCATAGGAAGGGTGGAACGGTTAAGTAACATAAGATTGACTTTCTTCTCAGCTGCAAGGCTTTTAGCAATCTCTAGGCCAATGCCACCAGTTCCCCCTGTAATAACATAGACACCTTGTTCTTTAATCCTAGGCTGTTCTTCTAAAATATTTGGATTATCTATAGAGGAAAATACTTCTACATACCTCTTACCTTTTCGATAAGCTGAAACATAGTCTTTGCCTACGAACTCAAGTTCTGAACTAAATTCCTGTATTGACGTATCATTATCAATATCTATGCATCTGCATTTCATCATTGGAAGTTCTTTATTAATAGATTTCCCAAATCCCAGTATCGAGGCATTTTGTGGTTTTATTCTTTCCTCATCACCCGAAACTTCATTAGCGTATTCTGTTATAATAACTACGTCTATGCTATCCTTTACATCACATTTTATTACAGCTTTAGCAAAATGATAAAGGCTGTAACATCCCCGTCTTTGGCTTTCTTCCAGCTCTTCAATGCTTGTTATTTCATCCTTGTTATCTAAAGTAAGCAAATGGATTACTTGTGATATCTTCTTTTCTTTAATATCTTCAAATAATTTAATATAGTCATCCTCATTATTATTCAGAAAATAAGTATGTGCTCCAATCTTTTCAAAACTTTGACCCAAGTTTACTTCTATGACTTCTATTCTTTCTTTTAGAAACGCAATTATATCATTGCTAATCTTTATATTTTTTGAATCTTTATCTATAAGTACCAGAACAACTCCGTCAATTGTTTTACTGTCATTTAATATTTCTTCCTGTGTCCACTTTACCGTATAGAATTGGTTTTCGTTTTCCAAATCTGGTTCTATAGGATCTATATCCGCCAGAGGAATGTCTACCCAACATCTTTCATTTTCAAAGGGATATATCGGCAGACTAATTTTCCTCATAGTTCTCCCCTTATATATTTCCTTCCAATCTATATCTGCCCCTTTGGTATATAACTCACAAATGGTCATTAATATGTCTTTACTTTCGCTGCCTGCTTTATTAAATTCCTCAATTTTTTCTTTTACGTTTCTGGTAAAATTATTCCTCTCTGCTTCCGTAATCTCTCCCGCATTTCTTGCCTGTTTACTACCAGGAACTATTTTATGTTCATCGTAAAAATACCCTTCGTTTCTTCCAACAGTAAGTTTGGAATTACAAAGTTCACGTATTCTTTCCTTTAGTTCACATATATTATTAACAATTAACACTAACCTATGGCTATACTGTCCTCGTCCGGTATTTGCTGTATAACATATATTACCAAGTTGTGTATCACTTTTATCCTCTAGGAATTTGTCATATTCCTTTATCAGCATTAACAATGAAGATTCGCTTTTTGTTGAAAGGGTCAGAACCTGTAAATTCATTGTTTCAGACTCATCCCTTATAACAGGTGCTTCCTCCAATATCATATGACAATTTGTGCCGCTAACTCCAAAAGAATTTATGGCACATCTCATAGGTAACCCGTTATCTTCCCATTTTCTAAGTCTTGTATTAACATATACAGGTGAATTTTTAAAATCTATGCTGATATTTGGTTTATTAAAATTTATACTTGGTGGTATCTCTTTATTTTTTAGTGCCATTATAACATTCAACAGCCCTAACAATCCTGAGCTTTCATAGGTATGTCCAGTAATTGGTTTAATGGTGCCGATTGGACAAAATTGTGACCTATCAGTATACTTTCTAAAGGCATTGTTTATAGAATCAATTTCAATAGGATCTCCAAGTCTGGTACCTGTACCGTGAGCTTCTATATATGAAAGAGTACAGGGATCTATGCCCGCCTCTTCCCAAGCTTTTGATATGACATCAACCTGTGCTTGGGGATTCGGAGCCGTAATACCTATAGAACTACCGTCCTGGTTAATGGCACTTCCTTTTATTACAGCATATATGTTATCTTTGTCCCGCTTTGCCTTACTTAAAGGTTTTAGTACCACAGATATAACACTTTCCCCTTTACCAATACCATCAGAAAAGTCATCAAAGGTTCTTGTGTATCCGTCAGAGGATTCGAAACCCATCCTGGTATAATCCTTGTCAATTGGGATAAGATTGATTTTTATACCACCAGCAATAGCCATATCACAATCCCCATTCCTTATAGCGCTGCAGGCCTGATGCACTGCAACTAATGAAGAAGAACAGGCAGTGTCAATTACCATCGTGGGTCCGCGTAAATCTAATAAGTATGCTATTCTAGTAGGAATTATAGCAGTTATGTTGCCTACTGCAGCAATTGACATAAGACTAGGATCCATCGAATAAACCATTTTGTAGTAAGAATCATGTGCATTAGAGGCAAAACCCACGAAAACTCCCGTTTTGCTTCCTGCCAGCTTGCTGCCTCCATACCCAGAATCTTCTATAGCCTTCCAAACAGTTTGCAGAAATACTCTCTGGTATGGATCCATTACGCTTGCTTCCTTTGGAGATAACCTGAAAAGCTTATAGTCGAACCCGTCTATACTATCTATATATGACCCATCTACAAACTTTATTTCTTCACCATCATCTATTTCTGAAGCCAGTAAATACCGTTCTATATCTTTCTGCCTTTTCTCAGGAAAACGACTCATACAACTAATACCATTTTTCACATTTTCCCAATACTCATAGATATCTTCTGCAAGTGGCAGACTAGAACCCACTCCTATGACGGCAATATCATCTTCTGATTTAGTGCCCTCATCCTTAAGCATCTTAAGGATTGTTGCACCTGTATTCTTATCCATCTTTTTTGAATTAACCCCGTCAATAATATACTTGTAAACTCTATCCATTATATATTCCTCTCTATATGGTATTAGTGATTTATATTATTTATAAGTCATATATGCTCTTTACCGCATCTTCAATACTTAAGTTACCCTTGTCAATTTCATCAAACATATTTATAAATTCATTCAATTCCACATCCGAAGTTGCAGCAGTTTCCGACATCCCCCCAGCTAGATGCTGTGACATACTTGCGATGGAAGTATAAGAAAAAGCGTCTATAAGCTTTAGCTTACCTGGAAATTGCCTGTCAAGAAGCACATACAACCTATTTAGCATTATTGAATCTCCCCCTAGTTCAAAAAAACTATCATAGATGTTTATCTCTTCCAGTCCTAATATCTCATAATATATACCGGCAACTATCTTTTCTATTTCACTGAATTCAAGAGAATCCCTGCCTTTTAGCTCGACACTTTGATTTTGACTGTGTTTGGAAACCCTATCTTTTTTTGCACCTTGATCACTAAGTTTTTCAATATACGAAATAAGTTTAGGAGGCAATCGGAAGGTAGCCCAATCTAACATATACAAATATTGAGGGTCATCATTAAGCTTACCGATCAAAAGCCTATTTATATCCTTATTCATAGCTTCTTCAAGTACATTAACTGCCTGCTCTGTAGATAAAGCTTTAAATACCATGTCTTTGTTAATGCCGAAACGCACAGACATGCCTGTTTCCTTCCATGACGGCCAATCAAGTACAAGGGTTTTCATGCCTTTTTTTCGCCTATACGCAGAGTACGTACCTAAATAGCAATTTGCTGCTGTATAGTCACTATTACCAGGTTCACCTACCACGGAAAGTCCAGATGAGCACATTACAAAGAAGTCGGGGTTATCAATTCGAGTTAGATAATCCAAAATCCATGTACCAAAGACTTTAGGACCTAAAACCTCTTCAACCTCTTTTTCCGTTCTTCTAATAAGGAAACTACCTCCAGCAACACCAGCACAATGAAATATACCGTTTATTCTTCCAAAGCGTGCTCTAAGTTTATTTATTACATTTTCGACTTCATCCATACTACCTATATCAACGCTGTAGCAAAAAACCTCTGAGCCAGTTTGTTCAATTTCTTTGATATAATTTATACCTTTACATACGTTACTTTCTCCATGTTTTAAGATACCCTCCCACTTATTTCTTTCAGGCATCCCCGTTCGGCTTAACAAAGCTATCTTCGCTTTGTTTTTTGTTGATAGGTATTTAGCAAACTCAAGCCCTATTCCACCTGTTCCTCCAGTAATTATATAAACCCCATCTTCCTTTATCTCTATCTTCTGGTTATCAGCTGTATCTATATCATAATTACTAAATTCCTCTACATACCTTTTACCTTTACGATATGCAACCTGATATGCTTCACTTACCTGCTTCAGTTCAGATGTAATAATACTTGCATCTGCAGAATCATCAATGTCAATAAACCTGCAATTTATTCCTAAAACCTCATGCTTCATTCCCTTGCCCAGACCAGACAAAGTAGCATTTTCAGGACATAATCTTTCTTCTTTCCCAGTCACATCATTTGCATATCTGGATACGATGAATATATTAATATCTTTTTCAAGGCCATTATTCACTATAGCTCTAATTGTGTAGAACAAGCTAT